>JBKQQQ010000746.1:0-3828 GCA_052144275.1 Streptosporangiaceae bacterium | reverse complement strand
AGGACGTTCAGCGAGGAGGTGGGGGCCGACGCGACCACGATCCCCGCGATCAGGCTCACCACCCCGAAGACGATCCACCAGGCCCTGCCCTCGCGGGCACCGCCGGAGATCCCCCCGATCAGCGCGGTCAGCCCCTGGACGATCCAGGTGATGCCGATAACCAGGCCGATGATCGCCAGGGTGAGATGCAGATGGCGGATCAGGACCACGCCGATGACGATGAACAGCAGCCCGGCGATGCCGAGCCAGACCCGGTGGCTTTCCTCCGGATCAAAAACCCGGATCAGGTGGAAGATCCCGGAGAAGATCATGAGGACGCCGAGCAGGACCGCGAGCACGTTCAGAGAGCCCGTCGGGTGGAAGCTCACGATGATGCCGAGGATCAGGGTCAGGACGCCAAGGAACAACGTCGCCTGCCACATTCCCGCCATTACCCCAGGCGGTGGGGGCGGCGGCGTGCCGTACTCGTCGGAAACCATCGAGGACTCGCCGGAAACCATTGACACTCCCTCTATTTTTTCCTATTTCGTTTCTTCAGGACGAGCGGTCCAGCCGGTACCTCTCACCTCGCACCGAATCGCTGCCCATCCCTTGCAGGCTCGCACTCTGGCAGGCGATCCGTCATCACCTACCGGACCGTTTCCCCTAGGGGAAATGGCTGCCAAAGACCGGCCCGCGAGCCCGTCTGAGCGCCGGCGAGGCACGTGGGGACCCCGAGGCTTTGCAGCGGGCGGTCCGGGAGGTGCTCACCCCGAATGCTCGCGCCCACGGATTTTGGGGCACGGCCCCGCAGCCGGGCGAGTTGCTCGGTCGGGCAGGCATGGCCGTCGATCACGCATCGATGGTGATGTCGCTCGTGACGGAACCTTTCTGGTGCTGATGCGCGGGATCTGTGGTCAGGCTGCGGCGCGTGCGGCCAGGAGGCGGCGACGCAGCCCCGGGTTCGCCAGGGCCGGGGGCTGGTAGGCCTGGTCGAGGGTGCCGACGTCGGTGCCGGGAGGGACGATTTCGTCGATGCGTTCGAGGATGTCGTCGGTGAGGGTGAGGTCCAGGCCGGTGAGCAGGCCGTCGAGGTGGTCCATGGTGCGGACGCCGATCAGTGCGCTCGTGACGCCGGGGTGGGCGATGGTGAACGCCATCGCGAGGTGGGTCATGGGCAGTCCTGCCTCGGCGGCGAGGGGGATGAGCCTTTCGACCGCGTCGAGCCGGCGCTCGTCATTGAAATGCTGGAACAGGCCGGCGCGCCGTACGTCGTTGCCTTGGTTCTTGCGTACGCGGCCAGTGAGCAGTCCTTGGCCGAGCGGACCCCAGACCAGGGTGCCCATGCCGAAGCGTTGGAGGGTGGGCAGGACCTCGCGTTCGATGCCGCGGTTGAGGATGGAGTAGGCCGGCTGTTCAGTGTGGAATCGCGCGAGGCCTCGCCGCTCGGCGACCCACTGGGCCTCGACGATGTCGGAGGCGGGGGTCTGCGACGTGCCGATCGCGCGGACCTTGCCGCTGCGGATCAGGTCGGTCAGCGCGGAGAGGGTTTCCTCGATGTCGGTGCGGGGATCGGGGCGGTGAAGTTGGTAGAGATCGATGTGGTCGGTCCGCAGGCGGCGCAGTGAGTTTTCCACGGCGGTGACGATCCAGCGCCGTGAGGCGCCCTGGTGGTTGGGGTCCTGCCCGGTCGGGCGGCTGAACTTGGTGGCGAGCACGACGTCGTCGCGGCGCCCTTCCAGGGCCTTGCCGACGACGTCCTCGGAGTCGCCGTAGGCGTCGGCGGTGTCGACGAGGTTGATGCCGGCGTCAAGCGCCTTGTGGATGATGCGGGCCGAGTCTTCGGGGGCATTGCCCATGGAGGTGGCGAACATCAGGGTGCCCAGGCCGTAGGGGCTGACCTGGATGCCGGTCCGGCCGAGGGTGCGGTACTGCATGGAATCTCTCCCTGTGGGTGGTCGGCACCGGGTGGATGCCCTACTCTGCGATAACCGGAAAGTCTTTCCGGAATTATACGGAAAGCTCTTCCGGTTACGCAAGCAGAGGTGATGTGGTGTCTGAGAACAAGACGCTGGCCGGAGTCTCGTCGCCCGGCTCCGCAAAGCCGGGCGTCGGCGAACCGGTGCCGCGGCGGCGCGCCGACGCGCGACGCAACGTCGATGCGTTGATCGAGGCCGCGAGGACCGTCTTCGCCACCTCCGGCGTGGACGCACCGGCGAAGGAGATCACCGACCTGGCCGGCGTGGGAGTCGGCACGCTGTACCGGCACTTCCCGCAGCGGTCTGACCTGGTCAAAGCCGTGGTGGAGAGCGGAATCGACGCCGTCGCCGACGCGAGCCCGGCCCTGATTGCCGGGCACGAGCCGGCGGAAGCGCTCATCAAGTGGATCCACCGGTTCACCGAACTGCTCGCGACCAAACGCGGACTCGCCTCAGCGCTGCACTCGGGCGATCCGGCGTTCGAGGGGCTGCCCGGCTATTTCCTGCAGCGGCTCGGCCCCACCCTTGCGGTACTGCTCGACGCCGCAGTGGCCGACGGCGCGGTTCGCGATGACATCAGCGCCGAGGATCTCCTGCACGCCATCACTCAGCTGTGCCAGCCTGTACCCGGGCGAGCGCCCGAACACAACCAGCGCATCGTCGCCGTCCTTCTCGACGGCCTACGCTGCGGCGCTACGCAGCGGCCCCCCGCACGCTGACTTCGGCAACGCTGCGCTTCAGCGAAGCGCGAGCACACCCATGCGCTGGGCTGTGGCGAAGCTGAGGGTGCCGGGCAAGGTGGTGTTCCGTTTCCCCCCGCCCATTCCCAGCGCCCCAGTCGGTGAATCCGCCCGCGATGCTGCCGTCCTGTCCACGATCCGCCGCGAGGCTAGTCCGGCCGTGGCCACCCAGGCATAATCGCTCGCGCGCGGATCACGCCGCTGCTAGCTTCACAGGGCATGGTTGCAGCGGCGTTGGCGGTATCCCGGATGCGGCCGGCGCTGACGTGGCGCGCTCTCGACGGCGACCTGGTAGCGGGCGAGGTGAGCGCCCGGCTCCGGCCCGATAACCGCTGGTTCTTGTACTTCGACACCTGGCGTGCCGACGCCTGCCCGCCGCTGGCCGATGCTGTTGCTCGCGATCTGGGCCGTGACCTCTTCGTCACCCTGGAAGACGCAGAGTATGACGCGCTGGACGCCTGCGCGCAGGCCGGATTCGCCGTGCACCGGCGGGAGAGCTACTACCGGATCCCGGCCGATCCTGCGGTGACCGGGCTAGCCGGGGCCGTGCTGCCAGCCGGGCTCGACGTCCTTTCCGCCGCCGATGCTGATATCACCCGGCTGCGGCTGCTGGACGACGCGCTACGGCAGGACGTTCCCGGCTCCGAGGGCTGGCGATGGGATGCCGAGGAGTTCCGCGCCGAGACGTTCAGCCCATTCTTCGATCCCGCCACCTACCTCGTCGCGGTCGACCGGGCCAGCGGAGAGTACGCCGGGCTGGTGCGAATCTGGCGCAACCGCGCCGGCCCGCGCCTCGGCCTGATCGCGATGCTCGCCGGGTACCGGCGGCGCGGGGTCGCCAGGGCGCTGCTCGGCCAGGCGTTCACCGTGCTCGCCGCCCGGGGGGATACGAGCGTAGTCGGCGAGGTTGACGACACGAACGTCGCGTCTGTCTCGTTGCTGACCGGACTCGGCGCACGACGGTACGGCGGCAACGTGGAGCTGATGAGGCGGCAGCCGGGCCGAAGGCGGTGACAGTCGCTCTCGCCGCAGGATCACGCCCGGCTGACCGGGTCTACATCGGCTGGCCAAAGCCGCTATGACGGATCGGTTTTGGGTGCATCCCGGGTGGCGAGCCGGTGCTGCAGCTC
>JBKQQQ010000745.1:0-9634 GCA_052144275.1 Streptosporangiaceae bacterium | reverse complement strand
CGGTGTCCACGCTGGTGAGCGTGGATCCCGGGCGCATGCCGCGGAGCAGCCAGATACCCGAACTTCCGCACCCAGTGCCGATCTCCACAGCGGTCCTGGCCCCGACCGCGCAGGCCAGGAAACGCAGGGCGGCGCCGACGGCCGGCAGGACCGGTTCGGTGCCGCCGAGTTCGACCGCGTTCGCCCGCGCGGCGAGCAGCGGCTCGTCCTCGGGCAGGTATCCGGCAGCGTACGCAAGTGGCCCCACCCGCAGCAGCCTAGCGCCAGATATGCAGGTCCGGGAACTCTCCGCGGGCCTAGGCCGTTAGCTCTTGCGATAAGTAACGGGCTTGGCAGGCCCGCCCCAGCCGGTAGGCAGGCTGGCCGGAGACAACTGGCGTAACGGAAGAATCCAGGGCACGATGGTGACAGGCACGGCACTTTGTGACCCGGAGGGCGGATTGTTGGAGGAGGTCGGCCGAGCCGAATCGCCGGCCACGCATTCTGCGGCCACGCATCCTGCTCAGCCCGAGTGGAACCTCCCGACCTGGGAGGAAATCGTCCGTATGCATTCCGCTCGGGTATACCGTCTCGCCTACCGGCTGACCGGCAACCCGCACGATGCCGAGGATCTGACCCAGGAAGTTTTCGTCCGGGTGTTCCGGTCCCTGTCCAGCTACACGCCGGGCACGTTCGAGGGCTGGCTGCACCGCATCACCACGAACCTTTTCCTGGACTCGGCGCGGCGCAGGCAGCGGATCCGGTTCGAGGGGCTGGCCGACGAGATGACGCACCGGCTGGCGGGCTCCGAGCCTACGCCGGCTCAGGCCTTCGACGACAGCCATCTGGACGACGACGTGCAGGCTGCACTCAAGGCGCTCCCGCCGGAGTACCGGGCCGCCGTGGTCCTGTGCGATATCGAGGGTTTCTCCTACGAGGAGATCGCCGCCACCCTTGGGGTCAAGCTGGGCACGGTGCGCAGCAGGATCCACCGTGGCCGAGCTCAGCTGCGCTCCGCGCTCGAGCACCGCAGGCCCGGACCGGTCGCCACCGTCAGCACCCCAGCAGCAAACGAGGAAGCGAACGAGGCGGCGCACGCGCCAGCAAGCACGGCAACAAACACAACAACAAGCACGGCGGTAGGAACCTCAGCACGTAACGAGGCCACCAGGGACTCCGGATTCCGGCGCCCGGGCCTGGTCCCGCGGCGGCTGAAGCGGGCGGGTGAGCCATGAGCCATCTCGGTGACCGGCTGTCAGCCCTGGTCGACGGCGAGCTCGACGGCGCCGAACTCGACCGGGCCCACGCCCACCTCGCCGGCTGCGAGCAGTGCCGCACCGAAGCCGCCGAGCTCAGGGCGCTGAAGCAGAAGCTGCGCGCGCTCATGACCGGGGCGCCGGCCGAGGCGGCGATGACCAGGCGCCTGATCGCCATGACCGGGCCGGGCGGGCCGATGCCGCCGCGCCGCCGGCTGCTGCGGGTCGTGCCGGGCCGCAGGCCCGCGGCAGGTCCGGCGCCGAAGCGACCGCGGGCGGAAGCCCATCGGCCAGGACTGGCCCGGCGCCGTCGCTACCTGGTGCTCGGCACCGTGTCCCTGGTCGTCGGCCTGGGCGCGGCCGCCTTCACGGCGGGCGGCGGCGGGGAGGCGGCGCCTGGGCCGAGGATCACGCCGCCGGTGGAGATGTACAGCGTGGAACACGCGATCACCACCGGTGAGGTCCCGTTCCCCGGCCCGACGGCTCAGTTGGCCTCGTCCGGGCCCGGCTCGAAGGCGTCGCCACCGTGAGGTCCGCGTGGTCACCCTGACCTGCCCGGAAGGCCGCCCTGCCCGTGATCACGGGGCCCGTGAGCACGGGGCCCTTGAGCACGGGGCCCGTGATCACAGGGCCCGTCATCACGGGCGCGACGGCCGGCCGCCGCTGCTGCTGGCGGCCGCGCTGGTGATGGCCGTGCCCGGTTTGCTGGTCGCCGCGTGCAGTGGCCAGGCGGGCACCCAGACGCAGAATGACGCCGTCGCGGCGGCCCGCGCGGCGATCGGGGGTAAGGCGCCGGTGGCGGGACGCCGGCCGGGGGCGGTTCTGGCCGTCCGGCTGCTGGCCCAGGCGGCTCAGGCGGCGATCGTGACCTCCTACCAGGGCGAAGAAGTGGTTACCCGGTGGAGCCAGGGAAGCCAGGGCAGCGGCGGGAGCGTCCTGGTCTCGGACATCTGGCATGTCAGCGGCGGTCAGACGGTGACTCAGACCCTCGACGCCGGGGCCGCGGCGAGCAACCAGCCCTACCTGTCCTCCGATGACGACGGCCAGGCACCCGAAGGCGTCCTGGGGGTCACGGTCCCGCTCGTGCAACTGCTCGAGACGCACTACGTCATGGCGTACGCGGGAGCGGGCTCGGCGGGCGACCGGACGGCCCAGGTGGTGGAGGCCCGCCGGCCCAACGGCAGCCTCGCCGCGAGGTTCTGGCTGGACGACGCGACCAAGCTGCCGCTCGAGCGGGAGGTCTTCGACACCGCCGCCCACGTGATCAGCCGGGACGTGTTCATCAACGTCCGGTTCGCCAAGCAGGCGTCGGCGCCGGCCGGCGCCAACCCCCCGGGTGACGCCGACCTCCCGGCAGGTGCCGACGCGTCGGCCGATCCGCAGGGGCTGTGGACCGAACCCTTCTCGCAAGCCCAGCTGTTCGCGCTGCGTGCCCACGGCTGGCTGGTCCCGGCCGAGCTGCCTGGCGGCCTCTCGCTGTTCACCGGCGCCGAGACGGAGGCGAGTAGCGGCACCGTGCTCGACCTGGGCTACTCCGATGGCCTGTCGGTCATCTCGGTGTTCGAGCAGCACGGCGAACTGGCGGCCAGCCTGGCCGGCTGGCGGAAAACCACGGTGGGCGGCCACGTGATCTTCGTCGCGGAGCCGGATCAGCGCTCCCTGACCTGGTCCGGGCGCGGCATGGTGTACACGGTGGTGGCGGACGCGCCGGCCCAGACCGTGGACGCGGTGGTCGGCGTGCTGCCGCACGACAAGCCGCCGGGGTTCTGGAAGCGCATGACGCGGGGCCTGGTCCGGCTGGCGTCCTGGGTCAATCCGTTCCACTGACCAGGCCAGGGCACGGAATACCACGGGCAGCATGGGGTCAGGCCCGGCCGTATCCACAGAAGGCGGCGGCACGGTTTAGAGTGGACTCGCGAGCGTGTGTTCACCTGCCCGACGGAGAGCTGAGCGTTGTTTGACCTGTCCATCTCTAAGCTGCTGATCCTCGCGGTGATCGCGCTCATCATTTTCGGCCCGAACGAGCTGCCCAAGATCGCCGGCCAGGCCGGGCGGGCCCTCCGTGACCTGCGCAAGATCGCCGAGGGCGCAAAGAACGACCTGCGGGAAGGGCTAGGCCCGGAGTTCGCCGATTTCGAGATCGAGGACCTGAACCCCAAGCGGTTCGTGCAGAAGCACTTCCTGGACGACATCAACGGGGATTCAGCCAACGCCGCGCAGTCGCCGCATCAGACCCGGGCCAACGGCACCCTGCTCGCCCCGGGCGAGCGTCCCCCGTTCGACCCCGACGCGACCTGAACCCGGAAAGCCCGAAAGCACCTAGCGCGGCGTCAAGCCGAGATTACGCCCGGCCAGCCCGCGGCCGCGGGCGCCGATTTCGTCCGCGATCTTCCGCAGCGCCAGGGCGGCCGGGGAGTCGGGATCGCTGAGCACCAGCGGCATGCCCGCGTCACCGCCTTCGCGCAGCCGGATGTCCAGCGGCACCTGCCCGAGCAGGGGCACCTGGGTGCCGCCGAGGCGGCTGAGCGCGGCCGCCACGGTGGCCCCGCCGCCCGAGCCGAACACCTCGGTCTGCTCCCCGCAGTGCGCGCAGACCAGATACGACATGTTCTCGATCACCCCGGCGACGCGCTGATGCGTCTGCGAGGCGATCGCGCCGGCTCGTTCGGCCACCTCTGCCGCCGCCAGCTGCGGGGTGGTCACGATGAGCAGCTCGGCCGACGGGAGCATCTGGCCCACGGAGATGGCGACGTCACCGGTGCCGGGCGGCAGGTCGAGCAGCAGCACGTCGAGGTCGCCCCAGAACACGTCGGCGAGAAACTGCTGCAGGGCCCGGTGCAGCATCGGCCCGCGCCAGACGACCGGCGTGTTGCCCTTGGTGAACATGCCGATGGAGATGACCTTCACGTCGTGCGCCGACGGCGGCATGATCATGTTCTCGACCGGGGTGGGCCGGCCGGTGACGCCCAGCATCCGCGGCACCGAGTGCCCGTAGATGTCGGCGTCCACCACGCCCACCTTCTGGCCGGAGGCGGCCAGCGCGGCGGCGAGGTTGACTGTCACCGACGACTTGCCCACGCCGCCCTTGCCGCTGGCCACCGCGTACACGCGGGTCAGCGACGACGGCTGGGCGAACGGGATCTCCGGCTCCGGCCGTCCGCCGCGCAGCTGTGTCTGCAACCCCCGCCGCTGCTCGTCGCTCATCACGTCGAGCCCGACGCGGACCGAGGACACGCCGGGCACCTTGCCGACCGCCGCGGTGACGTCCTTGGTGATCTTGTCCCGCAGCGGGCAGCCCGCGACGGTCAGCCAGACCTCGACGAGCACCACCCCGTCGGCCGCGACGTCGATGTTCTTGACCATGCCGAGCTCGGTGATCGGCCGGTGGATCTCAGGGTCCTGCACGCCGTCGAGTGCCTGCCTTACCTGCTCGGCGCTCGGCGGGGTCGTACGCGGGGAGGTCATGGCTTCATGGTACGGCGCGCCCGTCCAGGGCGGTCCACCCGTGTCTACGTGCGCCGGACCCGGCGGTATCCGCATTCCATGCCTGTATAGGTGAGTCCACGCGCTTCCATGCCGGTTGGCTCCCGGGATTGGCTCCCATGGCTCGCGCGGCCATCGCTGCGGTCGGCGGGTCACCGGCAGGCCGAGGACTTGTTCCGGGCAGCGTCCGGCGGCGCGACCCTGCACCAGCTCAGGCGCGCGCTGACCCACGACGCCGAGGACGGGGCCAGCACGCCGATTCTGATGGCGAAGAACGGTCACACGTCGGTCGCGTCGCTGGCCAGGCACGCCAGGCCATCTGCCGAGGCCCTAGCCCGGTGGCAAGAACGGAACGACCCGGCGCGTCGGCGGTGAGGCAGTGCCGCCAACGCGCCGGGTACCGGGCACCGCCGGCTTAGAACACGTCGCCGATATGGACGGTTTGCTCCCACGGATGATCGGGGCGAATGTGGTTGTCTACCCCGATCACTACCACCTCGGTGCCGTCGCTCAGCGTCATGCGGTCATCCACGTATGCGGGTTCGACCCAGTCGCGGGTTTCCAGGATCGCACCGTGCCCTTCGGGCGTGACTCCGGCCGGCCCGTCCCCGCGGCCCCCGCGGCCATCGCGGATGGTCATCTTGATCGGTCCTGCCATACTCTCCTCGGTTCTCTTGCTCGTCGAGCAGGCCACCCGCTCGACGAGGAGTAATATAACGCATCGTGGCGGATCTCGTTATATAAAGTCCGGAAGAATCCACGCAGGGCGTTATATCTCACGGTTGTAACTAACGTCATCTGCCAGTAGTGTTTCAATCGTGGACCTCGAACGGATGCGTAAGAGTTCTGTGGGCGAGCTTGTCCCGATCCACGGGCACGACGCAAGACACGGCCAGTTCGCGTACTTCGCCTTCCTGCCGTTCCCCCTGCCGGACAACTTGGTGCTCGAGACCTCGACTTGGGCCGCCGTCGCCGACGCGTCCATGGCGCTGGGCAAACTTGATCAGGTATGCGCGCAGCTTCCCGACCCCCGCTTGCTCATCCGCCCAGCGCTCTTCAGGGAGGCGCTCGACACTTCAGCACTTGAAGGCACGGTCGGAATCCTTCGAGACCTGCTCGAAGCGCAGCTACCCAGCGCGCAGTTTCTCTCGCCTGAGACAATTGAAATCAGCGCATATGTAGAAGTGGCCATGACCGCGTTCGAGATGATCCGAGAACGGAATATAAGCATTGGATTCTTGAGCGAGCTACAAGACCGCTTGTTCAGGAATTTGTCCAACAAGCCGGACGATGTTGGACGTACAAGGAAGAGCTTCGTCTGGATCGGCGCGAAAGACCGTCCAATCGAAGAAGCGAGGTTTGTACCTCCGCCAGCGGACGACCGGCTTCGAGCGGGACTGGATGCGTGGGAGAGCTGGATTCAGGCTGATCATTCAGATATCGCCCCTGTCGTAAGAGCGGCTTTGACGCACTACCAGTTTGAAACCCTGCATCCATTCGGTGATGGCAACGGTAGGCTCGGGCGGCTCGTAGTCGTTCTTCAGCTGCTGCGCTCAGGAACCATCCAGCAGCCAGCGATTACGCTCTCACCGTGGTTCCTGCGCCACAAGAGCGAGTACCAGGACCAGTTGCTTGCCGTTAGCTGCACCGGCAACTGGAATCCGTGGGTCCGCTTCTTTTGCCAAGCGATAAGCACGCAGTGCGCCTCGCTAATTACCGGAGCCGAGCATCTTCTAGCTTGGCTGGCTAAATCACGGAAACTCGTTGACGAAAGACGATGGACTGGGACTATTCACCAGGTGCTTTCAGGTTTGATTGAGTGGCCTGTTACGACGATTTCCGATACGGCAAGTCGGCACAGCATAACCACAATGAATGCTACACGGATAATAAACCACCTGGTAGAGGTTGGCATTATGTCCGAGATAACTGGCAAAAGTTACGGCAGGGTCTTTGGTGCTACTGAAGTTATGAAGATAGTTGACCAGATTTAGGGCTCGGCCCCAAAGGTGCTTACGCTAGCCGCCACCAGCCAGCCTCACCAGGTGCTGGCTCGCCAAGGCCTCGCCCGGGACCGTGCATCGGCCGGCCAGCCGCGCCGCCTCTGCGGCAACCGGTCGATGCCCCGCCGGTGGAGGACCTGGCGGGGTATCGTCGTCAGTCCACGTGCGGCCAGGTGCGGTCCAGCCAGTCACGGAGCTGCCGCCATTGCGTCGGGTGGATGTCCAGCGTCCCGAGGTCCTCAGGGGTGAACCATCCGACATCGCTGGCCTCGTCGTTCACCGTGGGCGTTCCGCTGACGGGCCTGCCGAGCAGGATCAGCTCCCATTCCTGGCGGATCTCCCCGTCGGTGTAGGCGACGATGTGGCCGGGGTCGGAGTAGACGCCGAGGATGCCGGTCAGCTGCGCCTGGATGCCGGTTTCCTCTTCGGTCTCGCGGATCGCGCACTGGGTCGGGGTCTCGCCGAGTTCCTGCTTGCCCATCGGTATCGCCCACTGGCCGGTGTCGCGGCGCCGCTGCAGCAGTACCCGGCCGTGGTCGTCGACGACGAGGATGCCGCAGGCGGGAACGAGGCTGTTCGGTGCCGGGGCGGCGGGGTCGTTCAGGTACTCGGTGCGTCCCATCAGACCTCCTCGCCGTACCAGGGTTTCGCAGTGTCCCACACGCGCTCGAAGCACGCCAGGTAGTGCCCGGCGATCTGGCCGCCGTCCAGGCGGCGCAGGTGCAGCGCCGGGTTGGCCGAGGCGGGCTCGCCGTAGGCGTGCGGGTTGGCCATGATCTCGTCGTCGTAGCGGAACAGCGACGTGTACAAGGTGGTGGAGTGCAGGCGCATCTGGCAGCCGTCGACGCCGGCGAGGGGCCGGTAGTAGATCAGCGCCGAGCGGATCTTGTGGGCCAGGGTGCCGGCGAGGCCTTCCTCGCGGTCGCGGGTCGCCACGGCGTCGCAGGCCGGATCGCCGAAGCACAGCCGGACCTCGGCGCCCCGCCCGGCGGCACCGGCCAGCATGCTGGCGACACGCGGCTGGGTCTGGGCGTAGAAAGTGCCGGAGAACACCAGGACGTCGATGTGCGCGATGGCGTCGGTCATCATCCTGAGCCACACCTCGCGCGGCACCGAGGCGCGATCGGGGTAGAGGCGCACGAGCTCAGACTGGCTCGCCTCGGCGCGTTGCGCGGCCGAGCGGCGGATGTCCGGCCAGAGGTAGCTTTCCTCGCACCCGAGGCGGCGCGCGGCCGCCCAGCGGTGGGAGCGGTGCGGGACGCGGCCGGGGCTGATCCAGCGCTCGGCGGTCTTGGCGTCGACGCCGCAGCACAGCGCCAGGTCATCTGCTGAGATGCCGGCCCGCATCATCGCCGTCCGCAGCCGCTCGTTCACTTTCCCCATTGAATGGCACGTCTCGGGACGTTTCAAGAACGCCTGGGGACGTTTTGCGCCGCAAGACGTTCCGGGAAGCGTCCCGCAGCGCGGTTGGGGCGTCCGCGCCGGGCTGCTGGACTGGGCGGCATGCAGACCGCGATGGCACCCGAGGCGCTCGCCGACCTTGCTGCCGCCTACCCCGGCTGGCATATCTGGCGCGGGCGCGACAGCAGGGGCGCCGACAAGGGCTGGTATGCGACGCGCCGGCGGCGGCTGGCCGCGCCGGAACTGCCCGCAGGGCTCGCGGCAGAGCTGAGCGCCGGCGATCCGGCGGCGCTGCGCAGCCTGCTCGCCCAGCAGCTCGTCATCGAGGAGCGGGCGCTGAAGGCCGCGTAGGCACACGAGAAGGAGGCACGTCATGGGACGGGCAGCGGCAAGCCGGGCCGGAGAGGCCGCCGGCGCGCTGGACGAGCTCAGGTTCCACTGGGGGTCGGCATACGACATTACCCTGGCCGGCAGCATGTGGACCGCGCGCCGCAGGGACGGCCGGGGCGACGTGCTCGCCGATCCCCTCCCGGAAGGGCTGCGGCTGCGGATCCTGGCGGATTACGCGGCGATGCCCGTGCCGAGGGACCTGCCCGTCACCGGCTGCGGACCGGCGCCAGGCGGCCAGCCGTGAGGTTCCGCGAGGACAGCCCCCGGAACCTGGACCGGGCCCGCACCACTGTCGCAGCCTGGCGCGACCAGAACCCGGCAGGCACGGCTGAGCAGCTCCTCGCCGAGCTCGGCGGCCAGTTCCGCCCCGATTACAGTCCCGTGCTCCGCGCGGTGCGGTTCCTGGCCGACCGCCACCGGGCCCGGGACATCACCGGGGCCCCCGGGAACGCCGTTCCGGGGCGGGGCTAGTGATGAGCGGCAGCCATGCCAGGGCGGGGCGCCCGGCGCTGCGGCTGGCTCAAGGTGAGCCGGACCAGGTGCCCCGGCTGCTGGCGTTCCGCGCCGCGCACCCGGACGTGATCGTCGGGGCGGGTGAGTTCGGCACCTGGCAGGCCCGGATCCCCGAACCGGCCGGCGAGACCGTCGTCAACCGGTATCGGCTCTGCGAGCTGCTCGACAAGCTCGACGAGCTGACCGGGCAGCACCATGACCAGCCGGAGGGCAGGCCCGGCTAGCAAGACGCGCGGCGGCCGGGAAAACCCCTCCGCCAGGGGCCGCCGCGTTCAGGCCCGTGCCGGAGTCCCGCCATCTCAGCAGGAGCTCACCGGTTCATCACCGCCGCCTGCGGCAGTGATGACAGCCTCCTTCCGGCCGCCGCGCGGCACGGCCGCACGGCTGTCAAGCGCGGGACAATCATCACATTCCGTGTGCTCACGGGCACGCGGTGCATCTGACGTCTAGTGTTACTGCGGGGAAACATGGGAATGCCCGCGGGGCCGCCGCATGACGCCGGCCGCCCGATGCGGTGCCCGCCGCAAAGACCGGGTGCCAGGTGCCGCGTCGTTCGGTTCTTTACCCACCTGCCGGGCGCGGGTCCCTCGCCGTGCAAGGCCGGGGGGC
>JBKQQQ010000744.1:0-9272 GCA_052144275.1 Streptosporangiaceae bacterium | reverse complement strand
TACATGCGCAACTGACCGCCTCCGCGCCGATCTCGCTGGTGCCGTTCCGCTGGCGCTAGACGGCCGCGGCCCCGCCGTAGGCCCAGGCCCGGTCGGCGTTCGGCCCCGGATCACCGGCCAGGAGGTTAACCCGCGAGGCTCCACACGTAGGTCGTGCCGTTCTTGTCGGCGACGGCGAGCTGCGCGCCCGTCATGCTGAACGCCAGCGAGTTCACCCCGCTGCCGCCCGGGTCGCTGATCGTGCCAAGTGACGCGCCGGTCGTCGCGTCCCAGAGGTAGATCGCGTTGCCGGTACCTGCGGTGGCGAGCTTCACGTCCCGATGCACGAGCCCGGCCGCGTGCGCCGCGTCAAGCGCCGACGCGACCGGGGGACAGCAAGAACGCGGCCCGCCCGGCCGGCAGCGGCCCCTCCCGGTAGATCACAGAGCGCAGGTCGCCGCCGGATACGTACCGCATCGCGAGGTACAAGATCCCGCCGGCCTCGCCGGCCCCGTAGACGGGGATGATGTGCGGATGGTCAACCGCCGCGGCGGCTCGCGACTCCCTGATGAACCGCTCGCGGAACTCGCCGTCCCCGGCCAGCGCCGGCGCGAGAACCTTCAGCGCGACCGTCCGCCCCAGCCTCTCATCCCTGGCGCGGAACACCACGGCCATTCCCCCGGCCCCGATCCGCGACTCCAGGTGATACCCGGCCACCACCGCCCCCGGCGTCAGCCCGGCAAGCAACCGGCCAGCCCGCCCGGACGCCGACTCGCCGGCCACCGCGCACCTCCCGCCAAGACCGACCGTAACGCCCCAATAATGGCAGTTGCGCATGCCCCGCGTGACCGGAAAGAGGCATGTCGATTCCCCTCCGGGAACAGCAGCAGCACCTGTCCCGGCTGCTCGGCGGGCGAGGCCCGCATGAGGTCCGCCGTCACGACGAGCAAGGCAGCTATGACGAGCACGCCGAGCGCGCCCCGCGCCTTGAGGTGCTGCAGCGCGCCGAGAGCGAATTTGACCCCGCGCCGTTCGACGCCGAGGCGGCCCGCCTCTTCGGCCGCGTGACGGCAGCGGTTGTCACTGCCCAGTACCCGGCGAGGCCCGGCGGACTGCGACAACGTGATTCACGGAAAATGTGTTACTGTGAAAATGTGAAGAATATTACGGTCTCTGTTCCCGATGACGTCTACCGCAATGCCCGGGTCGCCGCCGCGCAGCGTGACACCTCGGTAAGCGCACTGGTCGTCGCCTACCTCAAGCAACTGTCCGGACGGATGGATGAGTTCGCCAGGCTTGAGGCGCTGCAGTGCGAGGTCCAGGCCGGGATCCGCCAGTTCCGCGCCGGCGGTCGGCTGAGCCGCGACGAGGTGCACGATCGTGCGGTTCGTTGACACCAACATCCTGCTCTACGCGATCTCCCGCGATCCGGCTGAGCAGGACAAGGCCAAGCGTGCCAACGACATTCTGGCCGAGCGCGATCTGGCGCTGTCAGTGCAGGTACTTCAGGAGTTCTATGTCCAGGCGACACGCGCGAGCCGCCCGGACGCCATCAGTCACCAGCAGGCGGTCCTGCTCATCGAATCGTTCCGGCGCTTCCCTGTGCAGGACATCACGAGCGGGATCATGATGGCTGCCCTGGACACCCGCCAGCGCTTCCAGCTCTCATACTGGGACGCCGCGATCATCGAGGCATCCCGCGCGATGGGCTGCACGCAAGTCCTGTCCGAAGACCTCAATGACGGCCAGGACTATGGCGGCGTCCGGGTCGCCAATCCGTTCAGCTGAGAAAACGAACAACCTGTGTGGTTATCGATTGCATGATGGTGAGTCGATGCATTCGCATATACAGCCATGACCTGGAAGAACAGCGTAGATCGCCGAATCGGCTCCGCGTGGCAGTCGCGCCTGATGCGCCATGAGCGATCGCAGAATGTCAGTTCTGGTCATCCTCCGATGGGGTTGCGCGCGGGTCATCGCTGCGTTGATGATCATCTGCAGGTAGCGACCGCGGGAGACGTTGCCCCGCGCCTGGTCGATCTCTTCGATTGGCGCGAGCGGTAGTAGCTCGGCGCGACGCGTGCAGCGGGACAGGGGTTCCGGTAGCAATCGCGCGGATCGTAGCGAGATCGCGTTCGCGCTATGGCGAATTGCGGGTGCGCCTCGGGGCCGGGCGCGGGCCCTGCTTATGTCAGTATGAGCATCCGGCGATAGTCTGCTGGCGTGGACGACGAAGGGCTCCCGGCCGAGACCGAGCCCCCGGTCTCTGAGGACCTCCAGCAACGCGGGATCGACTTCCTGCAGGGACTCTTGGCCAGCGGCAAGGTGGATCTCGGCCGCTTTCAAAAAGCCCTCGATGCTCTGCTCGGGGCCCGTACCCAGGCTGACTTCGCCTCGGTGGTCCGCAGCCTGCCGCCGCCCGTCGAATTCACTTCGCCCGCGCGGCGGCGTCAAGAGCCGCTGGAGATCTCTACCTCGATGGGCGAGGTTCGCCTCGAGGGCCGCTGGCAGGTGAGCCGTCTCACCAGGATCGACACAGGTATGGGCTCCGTGACGATTGATCTGAGCCAGGCCGAGTTCGATGACTGGGACGTCGAGATTGTCGTCCATACCCATATGGGGGCAATCACCGTCATCGTTCCCCGTGGCCTCGAGGTCCGGCCGGTGGGCCGGAGCGGCGTGGTCAATACCGCCCTCGAGCCGCCAGTTCCTGGCTTTCCCGTCGTGCGGCTCAGCGCCACCTGCGACATGGGCACAATCCGCGTGATGCATCCGGCCGAGAAAAAGCAGCGCCGCCGGAGATGGCGCCGGCGACGCAGCAAAACGACACCCCGGCCATGAACCGACGGTGGCGAGCTCGGCGACGCACGGCCAGGTACGTTCGTCGTGGTGCGGCTGACCACGAACCGCTCCTCGAAGATTGCTGCGTTCGCGCAGGGACGTGACCGCACAGACGGACGCGGCTGGACGTACTGCCGCCGCCTGTTCGAGCTTGGCGTAGCCCTTGAAGAGCACGGGCACGTGGGCGTACATCTCCAGCGGCTCGATCATCCGCTCCGTCTGCCGCCCGGTGAGCTTGGCGATGCTGCGCCGGGTGAAGTGATAGGCGATCTTCACGTACAGCCCGGCTCAGGCGGATGAGACTCCGTTGATGCGGGCCATGTGGCTCCTCCTTCGGCTTGCGGGCGGTTCCTTCGGCCTACCGGCGGCCTTCGCCCTGCTGAGGTGAGGCCGGTCCGGCCCCGGGCGTCCATGGGCGGAGCCGGGGGATCCAGGCACGCACGGCGCGCCGGTAGGCCTGGTATTCGGCGCCGAACTTGCGGGCCAGGGTGGGTTCCTCGTAGAAGCGGACGGCGGCCGCCCCGACGCACCAGGCCACGGCGGTGTACTCCAGGAGGCCTGGCGCGCCGGTCAGGAGCACCTCGCCGGTCAGGGTGGCCACGAAGCCGACGTAGATGGGGTTGCGCACGTAACGGTAGAACCCGCTCACCACCAGGCGCGGCGGCGACGCCACCGGGACGGGAGTCCCGTCCGCCCTGGTGAAGTCCGCGAACGACCAGGCGATCGGGACCAGGCCCGCGCAGATGAGCAGTGCTCCGGCCACCTGCGCGACCGCCCAGTACGGCAGGGGCCGGTGAAAGTGCCAGTAGCCCAGCAGGTACGGAAGCAGGCAGCCGAAGGCTGCCTCGAGGGCCACGCCCCACGCCACGCTGACGGCCGCTGCCGTTGACTTGCGCATCACCGCCTCCGGACGAGCTGATTACGGGTGGCCGGGCGAGCGCGGACCAGGCCGCCGGTGAGGTCATTCCCGTCCGGCTCGGTGGCGGAGCTGGCGGGCGCCGGCCCGGCCCAGCGGGGCAGCCACCAGTTGGCGGGCCCGAGCAGCTGCATGACGGCGGGCACGAGCACCATGCGGACTACGGTGGCGTCGATGAGCACGGCGGCGGCCAGGCCGAGGCCGAACACGCCCAGGATCCGCAGCGGATCGCCGATGACGAACGAGCCGAATACGCAGACCATGACGGCGGCGGCAGCGGTGATGACCCGGGCGCTGCTGGCCAGCCCGTGGGTGACGGCTCTGGAGTTCTCACCGCTGCGGAGCCATTCCTCGCGCATGCGGGAGAGAAGGAAGACCTCGTAGTCCATCGACAGGCCGAAGACGATGGTGAATATCATCAGCGGGATCCACGGGTCGATCGGCCCGGCGCGGCTGGCGCCGAAGACGCTTCCGAGCCATCCCCACTGGTAGACGGCGACGATCACCCCGTAGGCGGCGCCCATCGAGAGCAGGTTCATCGCCGCGGCCTTGATCGGGATCATGACCGAGCGGAACACCATCATGAGGAGGAAGAACGCCAGCAGGATCACCGTTCCGATCACCCAGGGCAGTCGGCCCGACAGGTACGCCGAGGTGTCCACCCCCGCCGCCGTTTCCCCGCCGACGTAGGCCGTGACTCCGCTACGGTCGGCGACCTGCGGGATCACCTGATCACGCAGCCGGTGGACGAGAGAAGCCGTCTGGGCGGACTGCGGGGCGGTGGCGGGATAGACGACGATGACCGCGGCGTCGCGGGCGGCGTTGATCACGGGAGGGGCTACGGAGGCCACGCCGGGGGTGTGACCGAGGCGCGCGCCGAGGCGGGCGATCGTGGCCGGCGCCTGCGGGCCGCGGAGTTCAGCTGCGACGACGAGCGGCCCGTTGAACCCCGGGCCGAAGCCCGCAGCGAGCAGGTCGTAGGCCTGCCGGGTGGTGAGCGAGGCCGGGTCGTTGCCGGCGTCGCTGAACGCCTGGCGCATCGAGAACAGCGGCACGGCCAGCACCGCGAGCAGCGCCAGCGCAGCGGCTGCGCAGGCCAGGGGCCGGCGCTGCACCGTCTCGCTCCACCGGCTCCACCACCCTGGCCTGGTGGCGGGGCCTGGCCTGGCGAGCAGGCCAGGGATGTGCAGCCGGTCGATGGCGCTCCCGGCGAAGCCGAAGGTCGCTGGCAGCAGGGTGAGCGCGGCGGCCAGCACCAAGGCGACCGCGACGATCGTCGAGAGCGCCAGGCCGTCCATGAAGCCCAGCCCCACCACGAACAGCCCGAGCAGGGCGATTACCACCGTGGAGCCGGCCAAGAGCACGGCCCGTCCGGCAGTGGCCAGAGCCACGATCGTGGCGTCCCGGGGCGGGCGGCCTTCGCCGAGTCCCTGGCGGTAGCGGGTGACGACGAACAGGGCATAGTCAATGCCGACGCCGAGGCCGATCATGACCATCATGTCCGGCCCGAAGGTGGGCACGGTGATGAGGTGGCTGAGTGCCTCGAGGATCCCGAATCCCATTCCCACCCCGGCCAGCGCGGCGAGGATCGGCAGGCCCATGGCCACCACCGACCCGAAGGCGAGCAGCATCACCACCACGGCAGCCACCAGGCCGATCATCTCGGCAGACCCGGGAGCGGCCGAGACGACCTGCTCGATCGGCGCCCCGCCGAGCGCCACCTGCAGACCGCGACGGGAGAAGCCGCGGGCGGTGCCGATAACCTGGCGCACCGCGGCCGCCGGCAGCTCTGCGGCCGGGGCGTCGAAGTGAACCGCCACGAAGCCGATCCGCCGGTCAGCCGACAACTGGCCGCTGCCGCCAGGGGCCAGCGGGCTCTGCACCCCAGCGACGTGCGCCAGCAGCCGCAGCGACCCCGCCAGACGGCCGATCGCCGCGGCGTTGGCCGGGCTGTCCAGCGGCGCCGGCGAGCGCAGGACGACCTCGGCGCTATCGCCCCTCTGGGACGGGAACCGGCTCGCCAGGAGGTCCTGGGCCTGCTGGGAAGGCGAGCCGGCGAAGGCGAAGTTATTGTCGAGCCGGCTGCCCGCCCACTGCGCGAGCCCGATGACCGCTACCACGGCGAGCACCCAGCCTGCCAGGACCCGGCGACGGTGATCGTAGCACCAGGCGGCGAGGCAGCCGAGCCCACGCTCCGAGAGCCGGGCGGCGGCCGGGCCGGCCGGGCCCCGGGCTGGTTCCGGCGGGTTCCCGATTGCCATGCTCGCCTCCCAGCATTGAGAGTGCAACTCTCATTTCAAGAGTGGTAGTATCACATTTCGTGGCAACCGTCAAAGGGCGCCGCCCGCACGAGGACCAGCGTGGCCAGGCACGCACCCGCCTGGCCCGCCGGGCAGTCGTCGAGGCGGCCCGGGCCCTCTTCCTCGAACGCGGCTACGCGGCCACCACGATCGACGCCATCAGCGACCGCTCCGACGTCCCGCCAGCCACCATCTACCGGCTGTTCTCCTCCAAGCTCGGGATCTTGACCGGCCTGCTCGACGTCTCCATAGCCGGCGACGACGAAGCCCTGTCCGTGCAGGACCAGCCCCGCGTCGCTGCGCTCTTCGCCGAGCCGGACCCCGAGAAGCTGCTGGCCGGTTTCGCCCGCATCAACGTCGCCATCAACTCCAGGAGCGGACCCATCTACCGCATCCTCGTCAGCGCCGCGGCCTCCGATCCCGAGGCAGCAGCGCTCCACGCCGAGTACCAGCGGCAAAGGGACCAGGGCCAAGGGCAGATCGCCCGCGCCCTGGCCCGCGCCGGCTCCCTCGGGCCCGGGCTGCGAGAACGCGACGCCGCAGATATCATCCACGCCCTCATGTCCCCCGACGTCTACCGTCTTCTGGTCACGGAGCGAGGCTGGGCGCCTGAGCGCTACGAACGATGGCTGGCAGCAACCCTCATCAACCAGCTGCTTCCTACGGCGACGAGGGAACCCCAGGCAGGCCGGCGTTACACCAGGGTCGAGCGACTCAAGAACCCGTAGCCCGGGCTGCAGGCCTAACCGCGAAATCCTCGGCGCGGCAACCCGACGACGGAATCAGCCCCAGCGCAGTCACGCAGAACGCCCAGCTCCCGTTGCCGCCTGCTGGGATCAGCCTGAGCCGAAAGCCGTTCAGATAATTGGGCGGATACTTGCCCGCTGGATGCGAGGCAGCAGCAGTCAGGCGCCTTCTGCCGGGACTGGGAAGGGTCTGGCGTTACCTCGGTCCCGGCAGGTTCGGTCCTGGGTCTGGCGTGGCCGTTTGCCGGGACGCGGCTAGCGGGTGCCGCTGATGAGGGCGGGCCGCGGTGGCCTGGTGCGCAGGCCCGCTGGCGGGGCCTTGGGCTGGTGCTGTTGCTGGCTCCTTGCTCAGCAGGCCGGGGCCGGTCAGCGGCCCGGGAAGATGTCTGAGGATTGGTAGACGGGGGTTCCGCCGAGGACGGTGGCCAGCACCCGGATGCCGGGGATCTGCCCGGGTTCCGCCTCCAGCGGGTTCTTGTCCAGGACGGTGAAGTCGGCGAGCTTGCCCGGCTCGAGCGAGCCGGTCTCGCTCTCGCGGTGGCAGGCGTAGGCGGCCCGGGTGGTGTACAGGGCGAGCGCGTCGCGGGCGGGCAGGCGTTCGGCCGGCCCGAGCAGCCGGCCGTCGCTGGTGCGGCGCAGGATGGCGTCGCGGATGCCGATGAGGGGATCGGGCGTGATGACCGGTGCGTCGGAGGAGCCCGCTACGGTGATGCCGGCCCGCTGCCAGGAGGCGAAGGAGTAAAGCTGGTCACAGCGATCGCCGAAGGCCGCGGCGAACCCGTCGCCCAGGGCCGACAGGAATCCGGGCTGGCTCACCACGACCATCCCCAGGGCCGCGGCCCGGTCCGCCAGCGGCGGGTACATCGCGCCGCCGTGCTCGATGCGGTGCCGCCGCGGGTTGCCCGCGCCGCCGGCCAGTGTCGCGGCGTAGGCGTCCAGGACCGTCTCGATCGCCCGGTCCCCCTGGGCGTGGATGCAGACCTGGAAGCCGCGGGCATCGAAGTCACGGACCATCTCGGTCAGCTCGTCGCGCTCGAAGTACAAGATGCCCGAGCCGTGCGGCGGGACCGGGTAGGTACCGTGGATCGCCGCGGTGCGGCTGCTCATCCCGCCGTCGGCCCAGATCTTCACGGCCTCGGTAGCCAGCCGGTCGGAATGGCGGCCCCGCAGGCCGGCGGCCAGGAGCCAGTCCACCTGGTCATGCACGACCAGTCCGTAGATCCGCTGGCTGAGCAGGCCGGCCGCGTCCGCCTCGGCGAAGGCGCCGAAGGTATCGCGGCGCAGATCGGCATCGCAGGCCGACGTCAGGCCGAGCGCAGCCAGCCGCTGACCCGCCGTCCGGACGAGTCCGGCGCGCGCGCCGGCGCCCATCCGGGCGATGTCACGGCGCAGGTTCCGCTCGAACAACGCGAACATCGGTGCCTCGTACACCACGCCGTCGAGCCGGCCCTGGCTGTCGCGGCCGAACGCGCCGCCCGCAGGATCCGGCTGCCGGTCGGCGAACCCCGCCTCCCGCAGCGCGGCCGTGTTCAGCACGCAGGCATGCAGCGAGGTGTGGTAGAGCACGGCCGGGCGGCCCGGCACCGCCTGATCCAGCTCCGCCCGGGTCGGGTGCCGGCCCTCGCGGAGCTTGTACTCCGCATACCCGCTCCCGGTCACCCAGGAGCCCTCCGGAGTCCGGTCAGCGGCTTCCCGGAGCCGCGCCTGAATCGTCGCGATCTCGGGCGCCGATGGCTGGCTGCAGTCCGCCGCCGCCGCGAGGTAGCCGACATCGGCCACATGACAATGCGCGTCGATCAGGCCCGGGACGACGGTAGCCCCGCCGAGCCGCACCACCGCGGCGCCGGGCGCGGCCGCGCGAACCGCCTCGGCCTGCCCTATGGCAGCGATCCGGCCGTCCCGGATCAGCATGGCACCGGCAGGCCCGGCGTCCGCTGCCATCGTGACGAAGACGCCGTCCTCAACGACCAGCTCCGTCACCCTGCCTCCAGACCCGAACAGCACATCCGCCCGGCGGCCCGGGCCAAGCGCGGTGGCAGCCAGCCCGCATCCCATCACATCGGCAGCCCGCGCCAGTACCCGCCAGCCGTCATGCGCCGCGATCGGGCAATTCGCGCATCACGGGCACCGGCCGGAATTCGCTTATTGCGTCTGCTGGCCGGCGCCGTAGTCACGATCAAAGAATTGCTGATTGCCGCCGCCAGTATCAGGCTCAGCTCCAGCTGGCACGGCAGGCAAAGATACACCGCTCACCGCCAACAGCAAGATCAGCTTAAAAGCGCCGGCCGGACAGAACCGCCAGTTAGGTCACGGTGACCACTCCGTCTTTGACTGCCGGAAAACGTTACATATCGGCGGCTTACAACGCCGTCGATGACGTCAGGCAGGGCCCCGGCCAGCTCGCGGGCGGTCCGTTGCCGTTTCTTGCGCTTTGCCTCACTCTGCAAGGCCTGATCCAGCGACTGGACGAGGTTATTGTCGTCGTCGCCG
>JBKQQQ010000743.1:0-6926 GCA_052144275.1 Streptosporangiaceae bacterium | reverse complement strand
GCATCGCGTTCCGGCAGTGCCGGTCCATCCGGGCGGCCAGCGTCTTGATCCCGCGCAGGGTCAGCCACGAGTCGAACGGGCCGGCCACGCCGCCGGTGGCGTTCCGGGTGAAGGCGAGCCGCTCGGCGAGCTCGGCGTCGGCGACGGTCAGGGCGCCGCCCACCACGTCGGAATGTCCCCCCAGGTACTTGGTCGTCGAGTGCACCACCACGTCGGCCCCCAGCGTGAGCGGTTGCTGCAGGTACGGCGACGCGAACGTGTTGTCCACCACCACCTGCGCGCCGGCCTCGTGCGCCGCCCGGGCCAGGGCGCGGATATCGGCGATGTTCAGCAGCGGGTTTGTCGGCGTCTCGACCCAGACCAGCCGGACTGGCCGGGCGGCGAGCTGCCCGCGGACCGCGGCCAGGTCCGAGATCGGGACCACGCCGTGGCTCACTCCCCAGCCGGCGAACACCCGGGCGAACAGCCGGTACGTCCCGCCGTACGCGTCGTCCGGGACCAGCACGTGATCGCCGGGCGCGCAGACCGTCCTGATCAGGCAGTCCTCCGCCGCCATGCCGGAGGCGAAGGCGAGCGCCGCCGAACTCCCCTCGAGCGCGGCCAGGCACTGCTCGAGCGCCGTCCTGGTCGGGTTGGCCGACCGCGAGTACTCGTAGCCGCCGCGCAGCCCGCCGACCCCGTCCTGCTTGAACGTGGACACCTGGTAGATGGGCGGCACCACCGCCCCGGTGACCGGGTCGGGCTCCTGGCCCGCGTGAATGGCCAGGGTCTCAAAGCCGTCATTGGTAGCCATGAAGCTTGCCTCCGTGGTCTTTAGGTATTCGCGGCGAGGAAGGTCAGCACGTCCTGCCGGGTGAGTAGCCCGGTCGGCTTGCCGTTGACGTGCACCACTGCCGCGCCGGCCTTCTCGAGCGCGAGGACCGCCCGGGAGACCGGCTCGCCCAAGCCGACGGTCGGCAGCGGCGGGGACATGTGGCCGCCGACCGGATCGGACGGCCCGGCCCGGCCGGCCACCAGGGCAGCGAGCAGGTCGCGCTCCACCACGGACCCGACCACCTCGGCGGCCATCACCGGCGGCTCCTCCTTCACCACCGGCAGCTGGGACACGTCGTACTCACGCAGCAGCGCGATGGCCGCGCCGACGTTCTCTTCCGGGTGCACGTGGACGAACTCGGGCAGGCTGCGCTCTTTGGAGGCCAGCACGTCGGCGACCAGCGGTTCCGAAGTCTGGGCCGACAGGAAGCCGTAGTCGGCCATCCATTCGTCGTTGAAGATCTTCGACAGGTAGCCGCGGCCGCCGTCGGGCAGCAGCACCACGATCACCGCGTCCGGCCCGGCCGCCTCGGCCACCCGCAGCGCGGCCGCCACCGCCAGCCCGGACGAGCCGCCGGTCAGCAGCGCTTCCTCGCGGGCCAGCCGCCTGGTCATGCCGAACGACTCAGCGTCACTGATCGCGATGATCTCATCGCACACCGACGGATCGTAGGTGGCCGGCCAGATGTCCTCGCCTACCCCCTCGACCAGGTACGGACGCCCGGATCCGCCCGAGTAGACCGAGCCTTCCGGATCGGCGCCGATCACCCGCACCGCGCCGCCCGAGACCTCTTTCAGGTACCGTCCGGTGCCCGTGATGGTGCCGCCCGTGCCGATTCCGGCGACGAAGTGGGTCACCGTCCCGTCCGTCTGCGCCCAGATCTCCGGGCCCGTGGTGGCGTGGTGCGAGGCGGGGTTCTCCGGGTTCGCGTACTGGTCAGGCTGCCAGCCGCCGGGTATCTCGGCGGCCATCCGGCGCGCCACGCTGTAGTAGGAGTCCGGGTGGTCGGGCGCGACCGTGCCGGGACACACCACCACCTCGGCGCCGTACGCGCGCAGCACGCTGATCTTGTCCTGTGCCACCTTGTCCGGGCAGACGAAGACGCACCGGTAACCGCGCTCCGCCGCGACGATCGCGAGCCCGACTCCGGTGTTACCCGACGTGGGCTCCACGATCGTGCCGCCCGGCTTCAGGTCTCCGCTCGCCTCGGCCGCCGCCACCATCCGCAACGCGATCCGGTCCTTGACCGACCCGCCCGGATTGAAATACTCCACCTTTGCCAGCACGGTGGCGCCCGGGATCCCCCGGGTCACCGACCGCAGCCGGACCAGCGGGGTGTTCCCCACCAGCCCGCTCAGCGAGTCATGCACCTGCATGGTTGTTCCTCTTCATCGGACGTAATCTGGATGCACCCTATGCGAGGAGGCCGGACCATGCCCGAAGCAGTGATCGTTGCCACCGCGCGGTCGCCCATCGGCCGTGCGGGCAAGGGCTCGCTCACGAGCATCCGCCCGGACGACCTGGCCGCGCAGATCGTGACGGCGGCGCTAGCTAAAGTACCGCAGCTCGATCCCGCTGACGTGGGCGACCTGATCCTCGGCTGCGGGCTGCCCGGCGGCGAGCAGGGGTTCAACCTGGCCCGCGTGGTGGCGGTGCTGCTGGGACATGATCACCTGCCTGGTACCACCGTTAACCGGTACTGCTCGTCGTCCCTGCAGACCACCCGGATGGCCTTCCACGCGATCAAGGCCGGCGAGGGAGACGTGTACATCTCGGCCGGAGTCGAGTGCGTGAGCCGGCTCGCCAAGGGAAGCAGCGATTCATGGCCCGATACGCAGAACCCGGCTTTCTCCGCTGCGCGGCGGCGTGCCGAGCGGATCGCGGCCGGCGAGGCCGGACCATGGCATGATCCGCGCGAGGACGGGCTCATGCCCGAGATCTACGTCGCGATGGGCCAGACCGCGGAAAACGTCGCCGAGTTGCGCGGCGTCACGCGCGCGCAGCAGGACGAGTTCGGCGTGCGCTCGCAGAACCTGGCGGAGAAGGCTCTCGCGAACGGCTTCTGGCAGCGGGACATAACCCCGGTCACCCTGCCGGACGGCTCCGTGGTGGCGGCCGACGACGGTCCCCGGCCGGGAACCACGATCGAGAAGGTCGCCGCGCTGAAGCCGGTCTTCCGCCCCGACGGCACGGTGACCGCGGGGAACTGCTGCCCGCTCAACGACGGGGCCGCCGCGGTCATCGTGATGAGCGACGTCAAGGCGGCCGAGCTCGGCATCACGCCGCTCGCGCGCATCGTGTCTTCCGGGGTGACCGCGCTGTCTCCCGAGATGATGGGCCTCGGGCCGGTCGAGGCGTCCCGGCAGGCGCTCGCGCGGGCCGGGATGGCCATCGCCGATATCGACCTGGTGGAGATCAACGAGGCGTTCGCGGCTCAGGTCATCCCGTCATACAGCGATCTCGGCGTGGATCTGGCCAAGCTCAACGTGAACGGCGGCGCCATCGCGGTCGGGCACCCGTTCGGCATGACCGGGGCGCGCATTACCACCACCCTGCTGAACAGCCTGCAGTTCCGCGACGCGACCCTGGGGCTTGAGACGATGTGCGTGGGCGGCGGCCAGGGCATGGCGATGATCTTCGAGCGGCTTAGCTGAACATTTGGTTGCTAGCAGGGGGTTGCCAGGCGGCTTTTAATGAGGCACTCTCAGCACAAGAGGAGCTTCCATGGAGGTGCCCGTTGTCGCTGATCCACTCACCGAGTCTGCACAGTAGTCTCATCGCACGCATTCCGGTCGTAACCGGCCGCGACCTCGCTGAGTGGTTTCACCGCCTCGAATCTGGCCCCGCGTTCCTGCGCCGCGAAGAGCGCGCGCACTGGCTGGCCGACGACGCCGGCATCTCGTGCGGCTACGCCCATGCGATCGTGCACGAGTACGAGATGCGCAGGCGCCTGCGCCTCAACGGTGCTTAACGAGCCCTAGCGCCTCGCTACGCTCGCCGGTTCGTCCCGGCGTCGATGTCGCACGACCCGGCGCGCTCACGGCGCGATCTGCCGTGGAGGCGGCTTGAGGCTGGCGCGAACTCGTTCGGCCCGTATCGGTACGTCTCCGAGGGGCCCGTGCGTACCTGCGCGCGGGCCGTACGGTTTGGTACCGAACCTGCCCGCCGCCGGCCATCGTGCCGGTGACCCGCCCCGGGCGGGGCTCACTGCCACCTGAGCGAAACCGGCGTGGTTCCGGACCGGCCTATTGGCTACTGTCTACCGGAAGAAGAATCGGGGATTTAATAGCATAAATGTTTACGAAGCGGATACGACAAACGTTTGCAGACGTTTGCGGGGTTAGTCCTTGTTGAGCTTAGGGGTTATTGTTTCCGCTGGGGCTGCATTGTCAATTGAGAGTGGCCCAGCGCCGTCAATGAGTGCCCCCGGTCGGAGTCGAACCGACACTGGGGACCCTTTTAGGGGGCCGGCCTCTTCCCTTGGGCTACGGGGGCGAATTCATAATACCGCCCGTGCAATTGCCTAACCGAGGAGTAGCGAAGACCTCTTCACTTATTTCGCTCGCCCGGCCGCCGTTTCTTGCATTCAAATGCAGAGCGTAATAATTACAAGATCGACATTAGCGCTAAGTAACCGGGCTGCCGGTTTCCGGGTAAGCGTACACGCGAGCGCGGGTGAAAATGGCGTCGAGCATTGCCGGGGTAACGCGGCCGGTGAACGTGTTCTGCTGACTTGGGTGGTAACAGCCGATGAGCATCACTTCGTCCGGTACCTGCGGGTTCTTCAGCCGCACCTCGGCGCCGTGCCCGAACGCCGGGCGCGGCCGCGGGAGCGCGAATCCGCACTGGCTGAGCACCGGCCATATCGCCTGCCAGGCAAATCCACCCAGGCAAACGATAACCCGCAGTTCAGCGGCTGCTAGCCGGAGTTCGGCGACGAGCCACGGCGCGCACGCGTCCCGTTCTGCGGGTTCTGGCTTATTGTCCGGCGGGGCACATCGGACCGCCGCTACCATCCGGGCGTCCACTAGGCGCTGGCCGTCGTCCAGCGCCACGCTGGTCGGCTTTTCCGCCCAGCCGCACCGGTACAGCGACGCGAAAAGGAAATCTCCGCTGCGGTCACCGGTGAAGACACGGCCGGTACGGTTCCCCCCGTGTGCCGCGGGCGCGAGGCCGACGATCAGCAATCGCGGCCGCGCCGATCCCCAGCCGGGAATGGGGCGGCCCCAGTAGCGCTCGTCGCGGAACGAACGACGGCGCACGACCGCTATCTCCTCGCGCCAGGCAACCAGACGCGGGCAGGCGCGACATACCGATTGACGCGCGACGAGCTCGTCGAGCGTGACCGCCCCGGCGGCCAGGTCCGCCACTTCGGCCGCGCTGCCCGCGACCGGCGTATCCGGCCCGGCGGGATCGTCCGGCCAGCCGCCCGGCGGGACCAGCGGACCCGCGGGGCCCTCTCCGGCGGCCACCGGGGCCTCAGCCGCGCGAGTCCCCGGCCAGCGACCAGGCCATCCCGTCCAGGATGTCGTGCTCGCTCACCAGTACCTCGCCGAAGCCGAACCGTTCCATAAGCCGGTCAAGCACGAGCGCGCCGCCGCCGATCACGTCGACTCGCCCCGGATGCATCACGCCGATGGCGGCCCGGGCGGCGCGGGTCTGGGCCAGCAGGCCGCGGGTCACGGCGTGCACGTCGGCCGCGGACACCCGCGCGTGGTGGATCCGGGCGGCGTCGTAGCCAGGCAGCCCCATCGCGATGGCCGCGACCGTGGTGACCGAGCCGGCCAGCCCGATCAGCGTCCTGGCCTGCCGCACCGGCACCGTGGCGGCCACCGTGTCCAGGGCCGCGTCGATGTCGGCGATGGCTGCCGCCACCTCCTGGCCGGTCGGCGGGTCCCCGTGCAGGTGCCGCTCGGTCATCCGGACGCAGCCCACGTCAACCGAGAGAGCCCCAGGGGATTTGGGGGGATTTATCCCCCCCAAGGGGGGTCTGGGGGGATGGTTCCCCCCCGGATCGGGGGGGTCTGGGGGGGTCGTCCCCCCGGCTAGCACAGCACCGAGCACGAATTCGGTCGAGCCGCCGCCGATGTCCGTGACGAGGAACGGGCCGCCGGCGGGTCCGGCGGCGAGTTCCGCGGTCGCCCCCGTGAACGACAGCACCGCCTCCTCGGCTCCGGTGAGGACCTCAGGCGCGACGCCAAGCACCTCCTTGACCAGGCGGACGAAATCGGCCGCGTTATCGGCGTCCCTGGTGGCGCTTGTCGCCACCATGCGCACGGCCTGCGCACCCGAACGGGCGATGATGTCCGCGTAGTCGCGCAGCACGGCGATGGTTCGCGCGAGCGCCTCGGGCGCCAGCCGCCCGGTCCTGTCCACCCCCTGACCGAGCCGGACGATCTCCATCCGGCGGGCCACGTCGGTCAGTTCGGCCCGGCCGGGATCTACGTCGGCCAGCAGCAGCCGCAGCGAGTTGGTCCCGCAGTCCACGGCGGCGACCCGGCGGGTCATCACGCGTCTCCAGCCACGCATGGCCCCGGCAGCCACCATTCCCCCACGGCGTCAAGCGCCTCTCGGCCGAACGGGTTCACGCCGCCTGCGGCGAGTTCGTGAGCGACGAGCGCATGCAGGCACTTTACTCGCTCGGGCATCCCCCCGGCCGACGCAGTGCCGGGCGGCAGCGGCTCGACTCCCGCGGTTCGCGCGGCTGCTTCGCGTCGCGCGAGGTAATCAAGGTGCGCGGATTCATAGCGGTGACGCAGGGCGTCGTCGACCAGCCTCGCGGTCATGTCCCGCATCACCCCGGCGGCCTCCAGCTTGGAGACGGCCGCGGCCGCCCGCGGGCAGGTCAGATAGTAGAGCGTAGGAAATGGGCTGCCGTCGGGCAGCCTCGGCGCCGTCTGGACGACGTCGGGAAGCCCGCACGGGCACCGGTGCGCCACGGCGAGCAGCCCGCGCGGCGGGCGGCCGAGTTGAACGGCGATGACGTCCTCGTCTCGCGCTGCTGTCACTTCCCCGCACTCTTCGGGGTTCCCGGGTTACCTGGGTTCGCGTTCGCCTGCTGCACTGATTGCCATAGCTTGGCGTACCAGGGCGCAGGCCCCGGCCGGGGCGA
>JBKQQQ010000742.1:0-8025 GCA_052144275.1 Streptosporangiaceae bacterium | reverse complement strand
GACACGTTCCTGGGCAGCGTGGCCCGCGGTTCCTGGCGCGCCCGCGACCCCAGGTCCCGCTCGGCCTCCACCATCGGCATGAGCTGACCGCCGTAGTCCCCAGAAACATCTTTGGCCCGAACGGGCTCCGGTTCTCCTATACCCGCAGACTTTGATTGCCCGCCTCCGGTCACGCTGAAGGCTGGCTGAGGGTTCGCTCGGCGTTCCTGGCATCAGGTCCTCGATGCGGTCGGCTTCGGTCTTTGCTGCTGGCTTGCCAGTACTGCTGATACAGGGAACGAGGGCGCGCAACTCGCGCATCTGGCGCAGCATGCCGGAGCCGGGCGCATCGTCCGGGCCGGCGCCATAAGCCACTGCTGCCCACACAAAGGCCTGATCTCACGAGTAACGTAATTATGACAGGACTAATCAAAACACAAGCGTAACCACGTTACGCGCATCTCCATCTATCCCCTCCGCGCCATCTTTACCGGGTCAGGCCGGCAATCTTTTCCGGTCCAGACCTTGACGATCGTCCCGTCCTGAGCCAGCATCGGACCCAGGGTTCGAGCAAAACCGGGCAAGTTCGTAGACGGAAAGACGACCGATGCGGCTAACGTTCCTCGGCAAGGAGACGCAGGGCGGCAACTCCCCCACGCTGTGGGAGACCGATGACGGCCAGTACGTGATCCAGGGCTTCACCCTCGATGCGGGTGCCTTGGGCCAGGTCGGAGCCATACCGGAGGGGGAGGCTGTCATCCGTGTCCCTAAGAAGCTGATGCGCCACTTGAAGGAAGCCCATGGAGCCACTGAGCTATGAGGACTTCAAAGCGCTTGCATGCACTGGCAAGCGAGCTTTCCACCTAGAGCAGCGAGACGCCTACAACGTCGCGGCCGAGGACGAGCCGTTCGGCCGGTGGCTGCGTGGTGAACCGGACGACTACGCCTGGCACCAGGACTGGCTGGGTTTCTTGCGCCGGGCCACGGTGGCAGGTGCCCGGGTGCAGCGGGTGAGGCTGGCATCCATCCCGCATAGCGACTACATCCGCTGGGGCCTGGACGTCTCCCCGCTGAACATTAAGGCCGGCGAAGACATCCGCTATCTGCCGCGCCACCTCACCGCCGGTATCGAGCTGCCGGACGAGGACTACTGGCTGCTGGATGACGACACGCTCGTCCTGAGCGTGTTTTCTGCGGATGGCAGGACCGGCGGCTTCGCCCTGGAGCCTGACCCGGACCTGCTCAAGCAGTGCCTGGCTGTTCGTGACCAGGTGTGGGACCGGGCGATTCCCTACGCCCGGTACGCCCTCTGACGGTATCGGCGGCCTTGACCACCTCCGCCGATCAGGCCCTGGCGTCCCTGGGGATACGTCTGCGTGACGTCCGCAGGGACGCGGGCCTGTCCGCCACCGCGCTCGCGCACCTGTCGGGCTGGCTGCCGTCCAAGGTCTCAAAGATCGAGCACGGTAAGCAGACGCCATCCGAGGAAGACCTGCGCATCTGGTGCGAGCATTGCCAGGTACTTGACCAGCTCCCTGACCTGATCGCAGCCGCGCGGAGCATTGAGACGCAGTTTGCCGAGTGGCGGCGGATCATGCGGGGTGGCACCAGGCGCCGTCAGCAAGCCTCGGCTGCCGTGTATGAGCGGGCCAGGGTGTTTCGCATCTATGAGCCCGCCGTCGTCCCCGGTCTGTTGCAGACCCGCGAGTATGCGGTGGCGGTCCTGTCGACGTTCATTGACTTCGTGCGGGTGCCAGATGATGCCGAAGAAGGAGCAGCGGCGCGGCTGGAGCGCCAGCGGGTACTGACCCACGGCGATCGTCACTTTCACATGGTGCTCGGTGAGCAAGCGCTTCATACCAACGTCGGCGGCACCGAGGTCATGGCAGGCCAGCTCGGGCATCTGCTGAGCGTGCTCAAGCTGCCGCGCCTGCGGCTTGGCATCATCCCCCTGGATGCGCCGTACCGGGTGCCGCTCAACAACGGCTTCTGGATCCTGGATGACGCGCTCGCCCAGTTCGACACCTACAGCGCTGAGCTGTCGCTGGTACGGCCCGATGAGATCGCGCTGTACGGACGGGCCTTCGAGCGGCTGGCAGCGCTGGCCGTCTACGGCGCCGAAGCCCGGACGATCCTGGCGGGAGCCCTCGACCGGCTGGCAGCAGGAAAATCTTGAAGCAAAACCAAGCAAATCCCTTGGCCCGGAAACGGCCCGGTTCGTACTGTCTGGACCATGCCGGGTACCAGCGACCACGAGTCCCGCGATATCGCGCAGCAAATTGAACAGGACAATCCACGGTGGGTCGTCGTCTTTGGCGTCTACACCAGGCAGTTCATCGGGTTCCCTCGTTTTCCCGCGCCGCCAGGCACTGTAGCAGCGGCGCTGTATCCAGCGGCGATGCCCGGCCGTATGCGCGAGATGGAACCGCCCGCAGTGCCGGGCGTCGCGGCCGGGGTGCCAGCGTGCCCCCCGGTACCAGCTGACGATGCTCTAAGGTCGGCCGCCGCCGCCGCGGCGCGCGGGCGGAGCAGGGAGGTCTGGTGAGGGCGCCGCTGGTCCCCGGGTCCGCGGATCACCGGGATACAGATCGGGCAGGGCTGGGCGGGACCGGGCGGGTTGCCGATGACCTGTACCTGATGGGCCCACCACGAGGTCAGCGGCAGGCCGTTGCTGCAGCCGCGAGCGCTGGGCACGGGGCTGGCTGCCGCGCTGCTGGCGGAGTTGGCGCTGGGCGGCAGCATCGTCATGCGCCCCGGCGGCATGGTGGCCGCCTGCCGTGCCCGGCCCGCCGACGACCTGGCCCGCCGGGTACACGATCAGGTGACAGGCGAGCCGGAACTGCTTGCGGTGCCGGAGTGGCTGCTGTTCCTGGCCCGCACAGCCGCGCAGGACGTAGCGGCCCGCCTGACGCGGTCGGGATACCTGACGCGGGCTGGCGGCCGCCTGCCGTGGCAGGCGCCGCGATGGGTCCCGGTGGATCCGGACTGGGCGTTCGCGCCGCTGCTGCGGGTCCGCTCGGCGCTGGACCCGGCCCGGCCCTGGTCTGCTCACGGGGCGGTGCTGGCCGGGCTGGCGGCCGGGTGCGGGCTGGGGTTCCGGCTGGCCCAGTACCTGGTCCCGGCCGGACTGGAGGCGGGGCAGGCAGCCCGGCGGCTCGATCCGGGCCTGCGCGAGCTGATCGCCCAGGTTCAGGCGGCCGTTGACAGCGCCGTTCTTTCCCACCGCAGGTGAACGATCCCCTTTGTCAGGATCCAGAGGAATCAGGAGTCCCTTGATGTCCCGAATGCAAACGGCGGGGTCCAGGCCCGGCACGGTGTCGCGGGCGCTGGCGCGGGACCGGCTGGGCGTGCCGGCCGTGCTGTTCTTCGTGCTGGCCGGCGTGGCGCCGCTGACGGTGGCGGCCGGGGTGATCCCGACCGCGTACGCGACGACCGGGCTGACCGGCATCCCGGCCGCGTTCGTGGCGATCGCGGTGATCCTGGCGGTATGGGCCACCGGGTATGTCGCGATGACCCGGCACATCACCAACGCGGGGGCGTTCTACGCGCTCATCGCCCGGGGCCTGGGCCGGCCCGCCGGGGTGGCCGCCGCGCTGGTGGCGCTGCTCGCCTACTCGTTCCTGCAAGTCGGGCTGTACGGGGCGTTCGGGCCGAACGCCGCCGCCGAGGCCGCCGCCCACCTGGGGTGGCACGCCGCGTGGTGGGCGTGGGCGCTGGCCGCCTGGGCGGTGGTCACCGTGCTGGGGCTGGCGCGGGTGGATATCACCGGCCGGGTCCTGGGCGCGCTGCTGTGCGCGGAGATCATCGTCATCCTCGCCGAGACCATCGGCGGGCTGGCATCCCCGGCGGGCGGGCACCTGAGCTTCGCATCCTTGTCCCCGCACGCGCTGACCTCGGCCGGGTCCGGCACCTTCGCGGTGCTGGCCGTGGTCGCGGTGCTCGGGTTCGTGGGCTTTGAGCAGGCCCCGGTGCTGGCCGAGGAAGCCCGCCACGCCCGGCGGACGGTCCCGGTGGCCACGTACCTGGCGCTGGGGATGATCGCGGTGGTGTACGCCGGGGTCAGCTGGGCGATGGCCGCCCGCGCCGGCGACGGCCACGTGGTAGCTGCGGCCGCGGCGCAGGGACCTGGGCTGCTGTTCGGGCTGGGCGGCAGCGGAGGGCTGTCACAGGCGGCTCAGTGGCTGTTCCTGACCTCGCTGTTCGCCGCCGCGCTGGCCTTCCACAACACGGTATGGCGGTACATCTACGCACTGGGCCGGGAGAACGTGCTGCCCGCCGCGCTGGGCCGCACCGGCGGCAACAACATCCCCAAGGCCGCCTCGCTAGCGCAAAGCGCCACCGGCCTGGCCGTCATCGCGGCGTACGCGCTGGCCCACGGCGACCCGGTGACCGGCCTGTTCTTCGGCCTGGGCACCACAGGAGGGTTCGGCATACTTATCTTGCTCGCGCTGACCGCGGTCGCGGTGATCGCGTTCTTCGCCCGCGACCCGCGCGGCGAGACCGCGTGGTCGCGGCTGGTCGCCCCCGCGCTGGCCGCGGTCCTGCTTGGCGGCATCGTGGTGCTCGCGGTGCTGCACTACGGCACGCTGCTCGGCGCCGGCCCCGGTGACCCGGCCGCGTGGGCGCTGCCGGGCAGCTACGCCGCCGTCACGGTGACCGGCCTGGCCTGGGGGCTGGTCCTGCGGGCCCGCCGCCCGCAGGTCTACGCCGCCATCGGGCTGGGCGCCCACGCCGTCACCGGCCAGACCGCGCCCGCCCGCCGCAGGCCCCGGTCATGACCCTGCCCCGCACGCTGCGCCCCGGCGGGACGGACCAGACCGTCATCCGGGCTGAGCCGGGCGACCTGGATGTGCTGAGCCAGGTCATCGCCGACGCGTTCCATGATCTGGCGCCGTCCCGATGGCTGGTCGCGGACCCGGCTGGCCGCCGCCAGGTCTTCCCTGGCTACTTCCGGCTCTATGTCGAGCACGCTCTGGCCCGGGGAGTCGTCCACACCACCCCCGGCCGCACCGCAGTGGCGCTGTGGGTCCCCGCCGGAGACCAGGACGCAGGACCGCCGGACGGCTATGACACCCAGCTGGCTGCGGTGACCGGCCCGTGGGCCAGCCGGTTCCGGATCTTCGACGCGGTGCTGGACCGTCACCACCCGGCCGGGACCGGCCACTGGCATCTGGCGATCTTGGCGGTGCGCCCGGACCGGCAAGGGCAGGGCACCGGGGGCGCGCTGCTGGCCGCCGACCATGCGGTCCTGGACCAGGTCCCGGGCACGCCCGCCTACCTGGAAGCCTCCAGTGTGCGCGCCCGGGACCTGTACCTGGCGCACGGGTACGCCCTGCTGCCCGGCGGCCCGTTTCACCTGCCCGGTGACGGCCCGCCGCTGTGGCCGATGTGGCGCCAGCCCGGTGCCCACGCCACGGTTGCGGCCAGCTCCGCCGCCCGGGAACGGCACCCGAGCGCGCCCGCGGCCGGGGAACGGATGTGACCGCGACGGCGGGTGCCGGCGCTGGACAGGAAGGAGCGCAGATGCAGGACCCGGCCGCGACGCGGACGTGCCTGGCGTGCCAGATGACGGACCCGCCGCCGTCCATGACGTGCCGCCAGGGCCGTGATCACTATGCCGGCCCGGCGGCCGGGTGCCCGGCCTGCGGACGGCTGAGGACCGCATGCGCCTGGCGCCCGTGCACGGTGATGCGCCGGACACAGCATCAGCCGGGCCCCGCGACGGCCCGGCTACGGCTGGCAGTGCCGCGCGCCCTGCCCTGCCGGACCGGACGACGGCCCGGCCCGCCGCCCCGTCCCGGCCAGACAGGAACACCAGTGAGCGCCGCCAGCACAACGATCCCGGAGCCCGCGTGGCGCGTCCCGGCCCGGACGGCCCGGAGCCCGCGCCTGGCAGCCCGCCGGGACAGCCATGCCCCCGGCGATCTGGCAGGCACGCGATGAGCCCGGGGTTTGACGCCAGCGTGGCGAACATGGCCCGGGTCTATGACTGCCTGCTCGGCGGCAAGGACAACTACGCCGCGGACCGGGCCGAGGCCGGGCGGCTGCTGCGGATCTACCCGCCGCTGCGCGCGATGGCCCGGGAAAACCGGGCGTTCCTGGCCCGGGCAGTGACCTGGGCGGCAGGCCACGGCGTCGGCCAGTTCCTCGACCTGGGCGCCGGACTGCCCACGGTGCACAACACCCACCAGGTGGCGCGGGCGGTGAACCCGGCCGCCGCGGTGGCCTACGTCGACACCGACCCGGTGGTGCTCGCCCATGCCCGGGCGCTGCTGGCCACTAGCGGCGGCGTGGCCGCGGTCGCCGCGGACCTGCGCGACCCGGCCGCCGTGCTGGCCGACCCGGGGCTGCGGGCCGTCATCGACCCGGCCAGGCCGGTCGCCGTCCTGCTGGGGGCCGTGCTGCATTTCCTGGACGCTGACGCCGCCCGGCAGGTCACCGCCGGGTACGCGCAGGCCATGGCGCCGGGCAGCTGCCTGGTCATCTCCGTGGCCCGCTATGACGACGAAACGCTGGCCAAGCAGCTGGCCGCCGAATACACCGCCGGGCCCTTCATCAACCACACCCCAGAAGACATCGCCTCGTTCTTCGCCGGGCTCGACATGACAGGCCCAGGCCTGACCGAAGCGCAGACCTGGCGGCCCTGGCTGCCCGGCCCGGTATCGCACCACCGCACCGGCCGCGTACTAGCCGGAATCGCGTGCCGCCGCACCTGACCGGCAGCCACGACACCGGCCCAAGAAAGCCAGTGGCAGCGGCCAGACCGCCCCGGGGGCCAGCCACACGCTGCTAGCCTGGGCGTCCGCCGCGCCGCTTGCAGGCTTCCGCGCCCAGTAGGCACGGCGCGGCATGCGCGCAGGCCTGGCGTTAGAGGAGAGCGCGCCCTGCCTCCCGCTGCGCACGGCCGTCCCGCTGTAGCAGCATGACGCCCTGCCGCTGGCTAACCTTTATGGCGATGGACGAGAGAGACATGCCGCCGTGGCTGCTGCAGGCCATGCAGGAAGCCAGCGCTCTGCTGCAGCAGGTGGCACCGTACCTGCCGATGTTGCAGGATGCGCAGCGGCACGCGGATGAGATCCGGCGGGTGCAACCGCTAATCCAGGCCGCCCAGCAGTACGCAGAAGAGATCCGCGCGGCTCGGGCTGCCCTTGAGCCGGCCCTGCGAGGGCTGGAGCTAGCGCAGGTCATGAGGGCCGGACTGTACGAGCTGCTCTGGCCCCCTCGGCAGCAGCGCGACGTCTTTATCGCCGTATCAGCGGCCACGGCGGGCGCTACCGCGCCGCCGCCATCGGTGGTCATGTCAGACGCGGACGCCCTGACCGTGCGGAAGGCCACCCACGGCGAGGTGGGCATGCCGCTGGACGCGAAGACGGTCTTCCTCGTGGTGCTGTGGGTGTGCACGATCCTGCTGCCTCTGAAGGTTGGGCTGCTTCCGCCGGAGGTTCAGACCATCATCTGGGAATATGTCGCGATCGTCAGTCTCACCCTTACCGTCCACTGGCGCGTGAGCGACGGCCGGAACCGGAAGCGCGACTGAGGCTGAGGAGCCCGCGAGGCTCCGTACCCTCTTACGACGGATGCGGGCCCAGTCCTGGCAGGGGACTGGGCGCGGATGAGGACGAGCGGTATCGGATCGCCGCCCCCGCCGACGGCGGCCTGTGGTTGATGCACCCCCCTACCCCCAGCCCCTGGTGGAACTGGCCGGGACCCGCCGCGTGCTGGCCACCACGCACAAGCTCATCGGGCAGGCCTGGGAGGACGAGGGCACCACCCGCGAACAGCGCACCTGGGTCGCCGACCCCGACCTCATCCGTCGGCTGAAAAAGAACAACGGAGGAGAACACGTCAGGAGTCGAAGCCCAGGCCGGCCGCGTCCAGCGCCCGGAGCCACAGGTTCCTGCGGCCGGAGTGGCGGTCGACCCGGGCCAGGGACCAGCGGGTGGCCTGCACGCCCAGGTAGGCGAGCGGCTCGGGCGGGAAGGGGACCGGCTTGCTGCGGACCATCTCCAACTGGGTCAGCTCGGTCGGCTCGCCGCTCAGCAGGTC
>JBKQQQ010000741.1:0-3634 GCA_052144275.1 Streptosporangiaceae bacterium | reverse complement strand
TTGGGCCGGGCCGCGGCCTCGCCGATGGCGTCGGCGGCCCAGGCCAGCAGGTCGGCCTCGTCGAGGCGGCCGGGACGATGTAGGCCACCGGGACCTCGCCGGAGTGCCGGTCGGGGCGGCCCACGGCCGCCGCGGCGGCGACGGCGGGGTGGGCCAGCAGCGCGTCCTCGATCGTCCGGGGGTCGATGTTGTGGCCGCCGCGGATGATCAGGTCCTTGACCCGCCCGGTCAGGGACACGAAGCCGCCGGCGTCCACCTGGCCCAGGTCGCCGGTGTCCAGCCAGCCGTCTCGCACGATGCCGTCCCGGCTGACCCGGGGGCCGCCGAGACCCGGGTCGGTGACGTACCCGGCGAACACGGCGGGCCCGCCGATGACCAGCACCCCGGTCTCGCCCGGGCCGCAGTCGGCCCAGGACCCGTCGGCGTGGGTCGTGACGGCCTTGATCTGCTGGCCGGGCAGGACGCGGCCGACCGATCCGGGGCGTTCCTCGCCCGGCCTGGTCCAGGTGGTGGCGCAGGTGGCCTCGGTGAGCCCGTAGCCTTCGAGCAGGTGCCGTTCGGTGTGCGCGGCGAAGTCCTCGCGCACCGAGGCGGGCAGTGGCGCCGCGCCTGCGATCGGCAGCCGCAGCGTGCTGATGTCGGCGTCGACCGGGACCTGGGCCAGGGTGGCGTAGACGGTGGGGACGGCGGACATCGCCGCGATCTGGTAGTGCTCGATGATCTGCCAGAACCGGGTGTACAGGGCCTTGTCGCGGTAGCCGGCCGGGCCGGGCCACACGACCCGGGCGCCGCTGAACATCGGGGCGATGCCGGTGACGATCAGGGCGTTGACGTGGAACAGCGGCAGCCCGCCCAGCATCGCCTCCCCGGGCGCCAGTCCGGCGCACTCGGCGATGCCGTGGGCGCAGGCGAGCTGGTTGGCGTGGGTGTGCGCGGCGACCTTCGGGGCGCCGGTGGTCCCCCCGGTGTGCACGAACGCGGCCAGGTCCCCCGCCTTGGGCAGGTCCGCGCCGGTCAGGTGGCCGGATGGCTGCCCGGCGATCACCTGGTCCAGGTAGGCCACGGTCAGCGGGCGGCCGTCCGGCGTGCCGCCGGCCGGGGCGTTACCATCCAGGGCGGGCGGGACGCGGTGGGCGCCGTCGGGCCGCAGCGCCAGGACGGCGGTCATCCCGGCCTGGCGGGCCACCTCGAGCAGCCGCGGCCACAGCTGCGGGTCCAGCTCTGGCCCGGCCGCGACCAGGACCCGGGATCCCGTGCGGCGGATCAGCTCGGTGATCCGCTCGCTGGACAGTGCGGGGTTGACCGGGGCGGCGATCCCGGCGGCCTGCGCGGCCAGCGTGGCCGCGTACAGCGTGGAGGTGTTGACGCCAGCCAGCGTGACCGCGTCACCGCGCCGCACCCCCAGGGCGGTCAGCGCGTTGGCGATCCGCGTCACCGTGCCCGCCCGCTCGGCATAGGTCCAGGACAGGCAGCGGGTGTAATCGGCCGGATCCGGGATCCACTGGGTGGCGATGCCGTCCGGCCAGGCGCGGGCGGCGTCGAGCAGCAGCTGGTAGGTCGAGGCCGGCGGCGGCAGTATTTCTCGCGTGTTCATGGCAGCTTCCCGATAATCATGTTGTGCTGGGTGCCGAGGTCGAGTTGCCCGTCGGGGGAGGCGATCGTCGCGGTGATGACGTCGCCGTCACGCAGGTAGCGGGGGTTGGCGGCCTGCTGGCTGAAGAACAGCTTCCACCGGGTGGCGGGCGGCAGCAGCCCGGCGAGCAGCCCGGCGATCTTGGCCGGTGCTTTCAGCGCGGTGCCGCCGGGCGTGCCGGTCAGCAGCAGGTCGCCCGGGGCCAGCGGCTGGAACCGGGACAGCAGCGTCAGCGCCTGCGCCGGCCGGACGAGCATGTCCGCCGCCACGGTGTTGTCCTGCCGCACCTGCCCGTTCACCGACAGCGTCAGCCGCAGCGAGCCCAGCCGGGCCAGGTCCGCCGCGTCCACCAGGGTCAGCCACGGTCCCGCCGGGGTGAAGGTGGGGTAGGACTTGGACTCGTAGAACTGGGTCTTGACCAGCTGGATCTGCCGGGCGCTGATGTCGTCGGCGACCACGAGCGCGGCGACGTAGCGGGCCAGGTCCGCCTCGGTCACCGTGGTGCCGACCGGCAGGTCCGTCCCGATGACCAGGCCGAGCTCCACCTCGTAGTCGAGGAACCCGACCCCGTCGGGGCGGATGATGTCGCTGGCCGGCCCGGTGATGGAGTGCGAGGCCTTGCGGAAGAAGGCCGGCGGAACAGTGGCCGGGTCATACCCGGAGTCGATCGCGTGGGACCGGTAGTTCACCGCCTGCGCCACCACGCGGGCCGGGGCGGTCACCGGGCTGAGCAGGTCCACCGAGTCCGCGGGCACCGCGTCCCGCGGCGCGGCGGCCGCGGTGGCCTGCGCGGCCTCGATGGCCGCCGCCAGGGCCGCCCGGTCGGCGAGCAGCTCCGCCGTCGTGGCGGCAGGCAGGCCGAGCCGGGCCAGCCCGGCCGGCGTCACAGCCCACCAGGCCTCCGCGGTGCGGGCTAGGTTGATACTCATCGAATTCTCCTTCGCACGAAATCCTGTCAGGAGCTCATCGCCTTGATCAGCCCGCGCAGCGCGCGCAGGTCAACCTCGTTGCCCTTATCGCGCAGCGCCTTGATCGCCTCGACGACGACACGCGGGTCGTTGCTGCCGGTGAACTCCGCCGTCGCCCTCGGCCCCCACTGGGCCAGGCCGCTGACCGACAGCGGGGACCAGCCGGGCTCCATCGCGGCGTCGAACACGTCACCGTCGGTGTAATGCTCGAACATCGCCCGGTCCGGGTCGCGCCAGTAGTCGAAGATCTGGCTGCCCTGGATGTGCCGGCCCAGGCCCCACGCGTGCCGGTACCCTTGCTCGCGCAGGTACTCCCCGCTCGCGGCGACCTCGTCCAGGTCGGTGACCTCGTAGGCCGAGTGCAGGTAGCCGGTGTGCGGCATCAGCGCCATGGCCAGGGTGTGGTGGTCGGCGGGGACGCTGCCCAGGTCGCAGCGGATGAACGCCATCGCCGGGCCGCGGTCGCGCTGCCCGTCCAGGTACAGGAAGTCGCTGACGATCAGCCCGAGCGTGTCCAGGTACCAGTCCAGGGCCGCGCGGAACCGGGTGGTGCCCAGCGCCACGTGCCCCAGCCGCTGGATCTCCGCCGGCCGCCGGGCCGGCCGCTGGGTGGCGTTGGCTCGCTCCGGCTCGGACCCGAAGTTCATTGGCAGCGGTGCGCGTTCGGGCAGCGGGGCCAGTTCCGGGACCCCGTGCACCACGCGCACCGGATAGCCGCTGGGGTCACGGAGCAGGACGCCGTGGCCGCCCCAGTGCGCGGTGACCGTCCCGCCGGTGCCGCGGGCCAGCCGGTCCAGGTCGTCCCGGGCGGCCGCGGCGAAGGCGGGTCCTACGAAACGGGCCTGCGGCCCGCGGCGGACCACCAGGCACCCGGCGGATGCCTGCCGGCCGCGCAGCAGCACCGTGTCCGGCGTCCGGTCGGCGACGGTGAAGCCGAAGTCGGTGCCGAACCGCTCGGCCCGGTCCAGGTCGGGCTTCTCGAACTCCAGCCAGGCCAGCCCGGCCACCTTGACCAGGGGATTGCCCGACCGCC
>JBKQQQ010000740.1:0-8184 GCA_052144275.1 Streptosporangiaceae bacterium | reverse complement strand
CCGGTCAGCGTGCGGGCTCGAGCAGGACCTTGACGGCGCCGGTCCGCCGCGAGTCTTTCAGCGCCAGCACCGCCTGGTCCCAGCGCTCGAGCGGAAAGCGGTGGGTGATGACCGGCGTCAGGTCGAGTCCGGCCGAGACGAAGTCGAAGTAGTGCTCCATGGCGTGCTTGGCCACGCCGCCCACCTCCTCGACGCCGAAGCCGTTCGAGCCGATGACGCGCAGCTCCTTGAAGTAGAGCGGGGTCCACTCGAAGCGCCTGGGCGGTTCGACGCCGGAGATGACGAGGGTGCCGCCCGTCGCGAGCAGCCGGAGTGAGGTCTCGACGGTCTCGACCGAGCCGATCGTGTCGTAGACGACCGCCGGCCCGTCCTGCAGCCAGTCGTGCTTGCTCCACGGCGTGAGCGGCGTCGCGCCTGCGCGGCGTGCGACCTGGGCGACGAGCTCGTCGGGTGAACAGGACAGCACGGCGTGAGCGCCGAGGCGGGTGGCGAGCGCGGCCCGGGCGCCTGGCCGCGTCGCCGCCCACACCTCGGTGCCGGGATACAGGTGGCGGAGCAGCGCGATGACCGCGAACGCGAGCGTGCCCGAACCATAGACCAGGACCGTCTGGCCGTCTGCAGGCGGCGCGAGCAGGATCGAGCGCAGCGACACGCTGACGGGGTCCGCCAGCACGGCCGCTTCGTCGGAGACGCCGTCGGGGATGCCGAACAGCTGCGAGACGTGCGCGCCGAACCGCTCGGCGTGCGCCCCGGCGGCCGCCGCGCAGTTCCCGATATGGATGGAGACCGGCAGGTCGCCCGAACGGAAGTTGCGGCACCAGGGGTAGCGGCCGGCCCGGCAGGCCTGGCACGGCGGGTCGATGCCGCGCGGAGTGCAGGATAGCCACGGGTTGAGCACGACCCGCTGGCCGGTATCGGCGCGGCGGCCGACCACCTCGTGGCCGAGCACGTGCGGAAAGGACACCAGCGCCGTCAGCGGGTTGTCGCGGGAACCGTTCAGCAGGATCTGCTTCACGTCGGAGCCGCACAGGCCCGAGAAGGTCGTTTCCACCCGCACCCAGTCCCGCGCCGGGAGCGGCAGCTCGTCGACCTCCTCGAGCCGGACGGGCGCGAAGCGGGAGACGAACGCGTGCCGGTCGACGCGCCCGCCGATGGCCGAGACCGCCTCGCGGGCCAGGCTGTGCCGGAACACCAGCGCCTTCACGTCGACCCTCCTTCATCGGAGCAGCCCAAACCTACCCAAGGCGACCGGCAATCTTGGCCAGGAACTCGCGGCGGGCTGTCCTCGGAGATCGTTCGCTACTTGACGCTGATCCGCGTGCCCAGCTCGGCGCCCTGGCAGATCTCGCGCATGACGCCGGCCGCGGCCACGTCGAACACGTGCATGGTCAGCGACTGCTCGTTGGCGAGCACGAACGCGCTGGTGTCCATGATGCGCACCCCGGCGGCCAGCGCCTCGTCGTAGGTCAGCCTGGTGTAGCGCACCGCGTCCGGATTGAGGTGCGGGTCGCTGTCGTAGACCCCGTCCACCCCGCGCTTGGCCACCAGCAGCGCGTCGGCCTCCAGTTCGAGCGCCCGCTGCACCGCCGGGTAGTCGGTGGTGACGTAGGGCTGGCCGATGCCGCCCGCGAGCAGGACGATCAGGCCGCGGTCGAGATGGTGCACCGCGCGGAGCCTGATGAACGGCTCGGCGACGCTGTGGATGGGCACCGCGGTCATGACCCGGATGTCGGTTTCCGTCCTGGCCGTGAGCGCGCCCCGGAGCATCAGCGCGTTCATGATGGTGCCGAGCATGCCGATGTTGTCCGCCTCGGCGCGGCTGATTCCCCACCCTTCGGCCATCCGGCCGCGGAAGTAGTTCCCGCCCCCGACCACCACCGCCACCTGCACGCCGAGATCGTGCACGGAGAGAACTTCCTCGGCGACGCGGGACAGACTGGCCGGGTCTACCCCAGAGCTACCTGTTCCGGCGAGTGCCTCGCCGCTCAGCTTGACGACAACCCTGCGATAGCGAGGCACGGTCAAGGAGACCCCCATCCTGGCCGCCCGAAGTGGCAACCCCGCCCACGCTACCGTATGCCCATACCTGGCCCTATGGCCTTCATGTGCCCGTCATGTATCCGGCGCCGCGGGACCAGGCCGGCCCAGCCGCGCTGAAGTGGGAGAACATGATCCAGGATCCGGATAAAACGGTGTCCGCCGTTTCGTCGGTGTGATCAACCGCGCCAGCCCGCCCTGGCCGGCCCGATCTAGGTCAAGATCACACCCATTATCCCGAACGACCTCGGTACCCGCACCGGGAACCGGTTCCCGCGGACCCCGGGCGAGACGGAACCCGCGGGTACGCGCGGTGCGGCTGCTGCTAGGGGTGATCCGCGGTGTCGCCGTGGTCGGCAGTGTCGGCCAGGCGCTTGCGGCAGGCCTCGATCTCGGCTTCGGCGGCCCGGCGGTCCGCCCATGCTTCGCTCTGCACCAGTTTGCCCGGCTCAAGCGCCTTGTAGACCTCGAAGAAGTGCTGGATCTCGAGCCGCTCGAACTCCGGCACGTGGTGAATGTCCCGCAGGTGCTCCATCCGGGGGTCCGTGGCCGGCACGCACAGCACCTTGTCGTCGAGGCCGTTCTCATCCCGCATCCGGAACATCCCGATGACCCGGCATGTGATCAGGCACCCTGGGAAGGTGGGCTCGTCGAGCAGCACGAGCGCGTCCAGCGGGTCGCCGTCGTCGGCCAGGGTGTCCTCGATGAACCCGTAGTCCGACGGGTACCTGGTAGATGTGAACAGCATGCGGTCCAGCCGTATCCGGCCGGTGTCGTGGTCCATCTCGTACTTGTTCCGCTGCCCCTTGGGGATCTCGATGACAACTTCAACGTCCACTGGTTCGCTCCAGACCGGTCTGGGTGGTTAACTCCATTGTTCCCGCAGTGCTGACCACGGGAGGGACGACCCCCCCTGGCACCTCCCATTCTGCGGCCGACATCGCTTGAGGTGGTAGATCATGGTGCGCCGCACCCGGAGAGCGGCCGTGCTGACGCTCGCCATGATCAACGTGTTCACGCTCGCGGCGGCTATCACCGTGGCCCGCATGCTGCCGCCGCGGCTCGCGGCCCTGCGGGTCCCCACCGTCGCGGCGGGCCGGGTGGACGGCGCGGGCGCCGTGCTGGCCCCGGGGACCGCCGGCGGCTCGCTGCCGACCGCGAGCGGCCTGCGGTCGGCCCTGGCCGGCCCGCTGTCCGCGGCCGCGCTCGGCCCCCAGGTGGCGGCGATGGTGGCCGACCCGGCCACCGGGAGGGTGCTGCTGTCGCAGGACGGGACCCAGCTCCTGACGCCCGCCTCGACCACCAAGCTCGTCACCTCCGTCGCGGCGCTGGCGGCGCTCGGCCCGGACGCCACGTTCACGACGCGGGTGGTGCAGGGAGCGACAGCGGACCGCGTCATCGTCGTCGGCGGCGGTGATCCCACCCTCGCGGTGAACCCGTTCCCGGCCCAGGACTACCCCCAGCCCGCCACGCTGGCCAGCCTCGCGGCCGCGACGGCGCGGGCGCTGAAATCGCAGGGCCGCACGACGGTGAGCGTCGGCTACGACACGTCGCTTTATACCGGCCCGGCGATGGCGCCAGGCTGGCCGGAGAGCTACATCACCACGGGCAACGTCACCCCGATCGTCTCGCTGGAGGTGGATCAGGGTCGGCTGACCACGGCCGGCGCCCCGGAAGACTCCGACGACCCCTACAACCTGCGCCCGCGCAGCACCGACCCGGCCGGCCAGGCGGCCGCCTCGTTCGCCGCCCTGCTGGCCGCGGACGGCATCCACGTCACCGGATCCCCGGTGGCGCAGGCCGCTCCCGCGCACGCCGCGGTCATCGCCAGCGTGTCCTCGCCGCCGCTGTCGGCCATCGTGGATCAGATGATCGAGGAGAGCAACAACGTGATCGCGGAGAACCTCGCGCGCCAGGTCGCGGTCGCGACCGGCCAGCCCGCCTCGTTCAGCGGGGCGGCCGCGGCGGTGATCGCCGAACTGCGGCGGCTCGGCGTCAGCACCGGGCTGCGCCTGGTGGACGGCAGCGGCCTTTCCCCGCAGGACGCGATCGCGCCGGTCACGCTGGTCAAGGTGGTCGAGCTCGCCACCGCCGATGCCCGGGTGCGCCCGTTGCTGGCCGGGCTGCCGGTGGCCGGCTTTTCCGGCACGCTGTCCGCCGGGCAGAGCGTGTTCAGCGGGATCGGCGGCGCGGCCCTCGGCTCGGTCCGGGCCAAGACCGGCAACCTCGGCACGGTGACGGCCCTGGCCGGACTGGTCACCGACAAGAACGGGACGACGCTCGTTTTCGCCTTCATGGCCGACCAGATCCCGGCCGTGGGGATGCTGCGGGCGGCGGCGAACGCCATCGACGAGGCCGCTGCCGCCCTCGCCAACTGCGGCTGCCGGTGACGGGGCCCGGGTGATGAGCACTGTCCGCAGCACGTACCGTTGGACTGTGAGCAGCACGCAGATGATCGACTGGGATGTCGCCATTTCCACCGGGACCCGGTGGGCCAGGCCCGGGCCGCAGGTAAGCCTGGCCGAGGCGCGGCGGACAGTTTCAGAGCTACGCGACCTCGCCGGCGCCGTTCAGCAGCCGGTCTACGAGGTCACCGGAATGTCGGCCGCCCGCGACGGCTCGCTTGGCCGGATCGCGGTGGTGGACAGGCCGGGGTGGATCAGGGCGAACGTGGATGGCTTCCGCGTCGTTCTCGAGCCGCTGGTCGAGCAGCTGAGAGAGCGCGCGCCCGGCGGATCGGCCGGATCCCGGCCGGGGTCGGTGATGACCTCGGTGGGATCGCGGGTCACCGGCATCCAGGCCGGGCTGATCCTGGCCTACCTATCCTCCCGGGTGCTCGGCCAGTATGAGCTGTTCCTGCCGCCGGAGGCCGCCCCGGTCGACGGTGAGCAGCCGGGCAGGCTCACCCTGGTGGCCCCCAACATCGTCATGGTCGAGCGTGAGCTCGGCGTTGACCCGCACGACTTCCGGCGCTGGGTGTGCCTGCACGAGGAGACCCACCGGCTGCAGTTCACCGCGGTGACCTGGCTGCGCGACTACGTGCAGGGCCAGATGACCGAGTTCCTGCTGGCCTCCGAACTCGACCCCGCGGCGATCTTGCAGCGGCTCAGGTCGGCGGCCGACGCGATGGCGGGCGCGGTGCGCGGCGGCGACGGCGGCAGCCTGATCGACGCCGTGGCCACCCCGCGGCAGCGCGAGATCATGGACCGGCTGACCGCGGTGATGACGCTGGTGGAAGGGCACGGCGACTACGTCATGGACGCGGTCGGGCCGCAGGTGGTGCCCTCGGTCGAGCAGATCAGGGAGCGGTTCAACTCCAGGCGCGGATCGAGCGGCCGGATCGAGCAGACGATCCGCCGCATTCTCGGCATCGATCTCAAGATGAAGCAGTACGCGGAGGGCTCCAGGTTCGTCCGCACGGTCGTGGACGAGGTCGGCATGGCCGCCTTCAACAAGGTCTGGACGTCGCCGGAGACCCTGCCGACCAAGGAGGAATTCGCCCGCCCGCACGAGTGGGTGGAGCGGGTCGCGTCCGGCTCCTAACCAGCATGGGTCCGGGCGTCGCGGTCGCCGAGGTCCGCACCGCGGTGCGCACCTGCCTGTCCGACCTGGCCGCGGGTGACCTGGTGATCGTCGCCTGTTCCGGTGGCGCCGATTCGCTGGCGCTGGCCGCGGCGGCGGCTTTCGTGGCCCCGCGGCTGGACCTGCGGGCCGGCGGCGTCACCGTCGACCACGGGCTGCAGCCGGGTTCCGGCGAGCGCGCCGCTGACGTGGCGGCGCTGCTGGGCAAGCTCGGCCTCGACCCGGTCCGCAGCGTCGCGGTCACGGTGGCGCCGGCGCCCTCGGCGGCCGGCCCGGAGGCCGCGGCCCGGACGGCCAGGTACGGCGCGCTCGACGCGGCCGCCACCGAGTACGGCGCCGCCGCGGTCCTGCTCGGCCACACCCTCGACGACCAGGCCGAAACGGTCCTGCTCGGGCTCGCCCGGGGATCCGGCGGCAGATCGCTGGCCGGGATGGCCGCCCGGCGCGGCCCTTACCGCCGGCCGTTGCTTGCCGTGCGCCGCGCGACCACCAGCGCCGCGTGCGCCGAACTAGGCCTGCCACCCTGGCAGGACCCGCACAACCGCGACTCCCGTTTCGCCCGGGCCCGGGTCCGCCACCAGGCGCTGCCCGCGCTCGAGGCGGCCCTCGGCCCGGGTGTGGCCGAGGCCCTGGCCCGCACCGCGAGCCAGCTGCGCGCCGACGCCGAATGCCTCGACGACCTCGCGTTCGCCGAAAGCGCAAAGCTTCGCGACTGCTGCTCGGATCCGGCCGGGCTCGACGCCGGCTGGCTGCGGGAGCTGCCCGCCGCGATCAGGACGCGGGTGCTGCGCGACGCGGCGATCATGGCCGGCTGCCCGCCCGGCGCGCTCACCGCCGGGCACGTGGACCGGGTCGACGCTCTGGTCACCGGCTGGCGCGGGCAGCGATGGATTGACCTGCCCGGCGGCGTGCGAGCGCGCCGCCAGGCTGGCAAAGTGTGGTTCACCGGCAGTGCAGAGGGTCCGTAAGGGGTTGGGAAGTCCGTTGGACGAAAAAGACATGGGATCCGACCTGAAGCAGGTGCTGATCACCGCCGAACAGCTCCAGGCGCGCATCGGCGAGCTCGCGGCGCAGATCGACGCCGACTACGCCGACCGCGACCTGCTGCTCATCGGCGTGCTCAAGGGCGCCGTCATGGTGATGGCCGACCTGGCCCGCGCCATGCACCTGCCGGTGCAGATGGACTGGATGGCGATCTCGTCCTACGGCTCGGGCACCAAGTCCTCGGGCGTGGTCCGGATCCTCAAGGACCTCGATACCGACATCACCGACCGTCACGTGCTGATCGTCGAGGACATCGTGGACTCCGGGCTCACCTTGTCCTGGCTGGCGGGCAACCTGCGCTCGCGCTCGCCCGCCTCGCTGGCGGTCTGCGCCATGCTCCGCAAGCCGGGATCGGCCCAGATGCAGGTCAACGTCGCCTACACAGGATTCGATATCGGCGATGAGTTCGTGGTCGGGTACGGCCTTGACTATGCTCAGCGTTACCGCAACCTGCCATTCATCGGGACGCTGGCCCCGGCGGTGTACGGGGGCAGTTAGGGTCCGCCAGACAGGGGAACACAATCTGCCACGGGAAGCGTTGACTTTCCAGGCGTTGCACCACGCGGTGTACCGTCGTTGTTTTACGGCTCGCGGCCGCCGTTGGAATACAGGCCGCGAGGATGGAAGATGGCCATCCCGCCGGAGGTCGACGGGACTGTGAGGCTGGTCAGGAGGGAACGGTCCCGGGCCGACGGGACCGCTCATCGATGGAGCTAAGGCGCTTTTTCCGGGCACCGCTGCTGCTAATCGCCGTCGCGGTGCTGTTGCTGCTGTTCGTGCTCGACTACGCGAATTCCGGAAGTTCGTACCAGCAGGTCGACACCTCCGCGATCGTCAAGCTCATCAATCAGGGCCAGGTCAAGAGCGCGGTAATCACCGACAAGAACCAGACGATCCAGATCACGACCAAGAAGACGATCCAGATTGGGACCGAGAGCGGTACGGAGTTCGAGGCGTCGTGGGTCTCCGGTCAGGGATTGCAGCTCGCGAACGAGCTGCAGAACCAGGTCAACAAGGGCAACCTGCCGGACGGGTACACCGTCAGCATCCCGAAGAGCAACGCGCTGCTTGACCTGATCCCGACCGCGCTGATCTACCTGGTGATCTTCCTCCTGTTCTTCTTCATGCTGTCCCAGATGCAGGGCGGCGGCTCGCGGGTGATGAACTTCGGCAAGTCGCGGGCCAAGCTGATCACCAAGGACACGCCGAAGACGACGTTCGCCGACGTGGCCGGCGTGGACGAGGCCATCGAGGAACTGCAGGAGATTAAGGAGTTCCTGCAGAGCCCGGCGAAGTTCCAGGCCATCGGGGCCAAGATCCCCAAGGGCGTGCTGCTCTACGGCCCGCCGGGCACCGGCAAGACCCTGCTCGCCCGGGCCGTCGCCGGCGAGGCAGGCGTGCCGTTCTACTCGATCTCCGGTTCGGACTTCGTCGAGATGTTCGTCGGTGTCGGCGCGTCCCGGGTCCGCGACCTGTTCGAGCAGGCCAAGGCGAACGCCCCCGCGATCGTGTTCGTCGACG
>JBKQQQ010000739.1:0-4573 GCA_052144275.1 Streptosporangiaceae bacterium | reverse complement strand
CACCGCGAGCTCGGCGCCACCCAGCTCGCCCGCGAGCTCGGCGTGGCCAAGAGCACGGCCTGCCGGATGCTGTCCGCCCTGGCCGCCGGGGGCCTGCTGGAGCGGGCAGGCGGCGGAAGGTACCGGCTGAGCCTGCGCATGTTCGAACTTGGGCTGCTGGCTGCCGAGCGGATGCCAGTCCGTGACGTGGCCAGGCCGGTGCTCATCGACCTGCAGGAGCAACTGCGCGAGATGGTGCAGCTCGGCGTGCCGGTGGCGGGGCACGTGGTCTACATCGACCGATACGGGAACACCGGGCTCGGCTTCCAGCTCAGCGGCGAGGTGCTCCGCCGGGTCCCCGGGTACTCCTCGAGTTCGGGTCGCGTGCTCGCCGCGTTCGACGAGGACATCATGGCCGAGACGCTGGCCGTCCCGCGCCGCAAGCACACGCCGTTCACGATCACCGACACCGAACGGCTCGGCCGGGTCCTGGCGACCGCCAGGACGGCCGGCTGGGTCGGCACCCGGGACGAGTTCACCCGCGGTTACTCCTCGGTGGCGGCCCCTGTGCTGGTTCCCGCGCCCGGCGGCGGCATGCGGCCGGCCGCGGCGATCTCGGTGGTCGGGCCGACCGGCCGTATTCTCGATCTGCGCAAGGACTTCATCGCGGCGTGCGTCTGCCGGGCCGCCCGGCGGGTCGGCGCGCTGCTCGCCCAGTCAGCAGAGGAATAACCCATGCAGCGCAGCAGCGAACGCATCCTCACCACGCACGTCGGCAGCCTGGCCCGGCCGCCCGGGCTGCTGGAGATGATGCGCGAGAAGGAGCACGCACGGCCGTACGACCCGGCCGCCTTCGACCAGCTGGTCCGCGACGCGGTCCGTGACGTGGTGCGCAGGCAGGTCGCCGCGGGCCTGGACGTGGTCACCGACGGGGAACAGGGCAAGGTCTCCTTCCTCACCTACGTCAAGGAGCGGCTGGCCGGGTTCGACCAGGTGGAGGGCGAGACGCTGCTGCCGCCGTCCTGGCAGCGGGAGATCGACGACTTCCCCGAGTACTACCACGGCTACATGTCCAAGTACTCCTCGACGGTGGCGCCGATGCGGGTGATGGTGTGCACCGGCCCGGTCGCCTACATCGGCCGGGACGCGGTGCAGACGGACATCGCGAACCTGCGCGCGGCGCTGGCCGAAGCCGGCGGCCCGGTGACCGAGGCGTTCCTGCCGTCCACCAGCCCCAGCGGCTTCGGCCGCAACGAGTACTACGCCTCGGAGCAGGATTACCTGGCCGCGGTGGCCGCGGCCATGCGCGAGGAGTACCTGGCCATCGTCGAGTCGGGCTTCCTGCTGCAGGTCGACGACCCGTGGCTAATCGAGATCCTGACCGATGACGGCCGCAGCGATCCGGCCGATCGCCGCCGCCGGGCCGAAGAGCACATCGACGCGCTCAACCACGCCCTGCGCGGGATTCCGGAGGACCGGATCCGGCTGCACACCTGTTACGGGCTCAACCACGGCCCGCGGCTGAACGATATCCCGCTGGCCGAGGTGGTGCCGGTCATGCTGCGGATCAACGCGGGCGCCTACTCCTTCGAGGTGGCCAACCCCCGGCACCAGCACGAGTGGCGGATCTGGGCGGACGCGGCCCTGCCGGAGGGGAAGATCTTGCTGCCCGGGCTGCTCGGGCACGCCACCAACTACGTCGAGCATCCCGAGCTGATCGCCGACGGCATCTGCCAGTACGCCGGGCTGGTCGGGCGGGAGAATGTCATCGCCAGCGCCGACTGCGGGTTCTCCTCCCGGGCGACGTTCTCGCCCGAGGTGCATCCGACCGTGGTGTGGGCCAAGTTCGCCGCGCTCGCCGAGGGCGCCGCGATCGCGACCAAGCGCCTCTGGGAAGGGGCCCCGAGATGAGCACCGAAATGGGCACTGAGATGGGCACGACGAAAACCCTGGCGGCCATCGTCGGCCCCGGCAACATCGGCACCGACCTGCTGGCCAAGCTGCGGCGCAGCGACCACATCGAGGTCGGCTACATGGTCGGGGTCATCGAGTCCGACGGGCTGGCCCGCGCCCGCGAGCTCGGCCTGGACTCCTCGGCCGAGGGGCTTGACTGGCTGCTGCGCCAGGACCCGCTGCCGCAGCTGGTGTTCGAGGCCACTTCGGCCAAGGCGCACAAAGCCAACGCGCCGCGGTACCTGGAGGCGGGGATGCAGGCCATCGACCTGACCCCGGCCGCCCTCGGGCCGCCGGTCTGCCCGCCGGTCAACCTGCACGCTCACCTGGACGCCCCGAATATCAACATGATCAGCTGCGGCGCCCAGGCCACGGTCCCGATCGTGCACGCCGTCTCCTCGGTCGTGCCGGTGCCCTACGCGGAGATCGTCGCGTCGGTGGCCTCCCGGTCGGCCGGCCCGGGCACCCGGGCGAACATCGACGAGTTCACCCACACCACGTCCCGCGCCATCGAGACCGTCGGCGGCGCGCAGCGGGGCAAGGCGATCATCGTCCTCAACCCGGTCGAGCCACCGATGATCATGCGGGACACGGTGTTCTGCGCCATCCCGGCCGACGCTGACACCGACGCGATCGCCGCATCCATCTACCAGGTGGTGGCCGAGGTGCAGCGTTACGTGCCCGGCTACACGCTGCGCGCCGAGCCGCAGTTCGACGAGGCCCGCGAGTCCTGGCACGGGAACGCCCGGGTGGCCGTCTTCCTGGAGGTCCAGGGGGCCGGCGACTACCTGCCCGAGTACGCGGGCAACCTGGACATCATGACCTCGGCCGCCGCCCGCGTCGGCGAGGTCATCGCCCAGCTCCGGTCCGAGCAGGTGACCGCATGAACGCCCCCACCCCTGAGCACCTGCGCATCACCGACACCACCCTGCGCGACGGCAGCCACGCGATGGCGCACCAGTTCACCGAGGAGCAGGTCCGCGCCACCGTCCACGCGCTGGACGCGGCCGGCGTGGAGGTCATCGAGGTCACCCACGGCGACGGCCTGGGCGGGTCCTCGTTCAACTACGGGTTCTCCCTGGTAGACGAAATCGCCCTGATCGCGGCCGGGGTCGAGGAGGCCACCCAGGCCAAGATCGCCGTGCTGCTGGTCCCGGGCATCGGCACCAAGAAGGACCTGCGCGACGCCCACGAGGCCGGCGCGACCGTGGCCAGGATCGCCACCCACTGCACCGAGGCCGACGTGTCCATCCAGCACTTCGGCCTGGCCCGCGACCTGGGCATGGAGACCGTCGGCTTCCTGATGATGGCGCACAAGACCACCCCGGCCGAGCTGGCCAGGCAGGCCAGGATCATGGTGGACGCCGGCGCCGAGTGCGTCTACTGCGTGGATTCGGCTGGCGCGCTGGTGCTCGGCGACGCCCAGGAACGGGTCCAGGCCATGTACGCCGAGATCGGTCACCAGGCGGAGATCGGCTTCCACGGCCACCAGAACCTTTCCCTGGGCGTAGCCAACTCGGTGCTGGCCTACCAGCACGGCGCCCGGCAGGTCGACGGCGCACTCTGCGCCCTCGGTGCCGGGGCGGGCAACTCACCCACCGAGGTGCTGGCGGCCACCTTCGACCACCTCGGCGTGCCCACCGGCGTGGACGTCGGCGGGGTGCTGGCCGCCGCCGAGGAGGTGGTCCGGCCGTTCCTGCCCCGCTGGCCGAAGATGGACCGGTCGGCGATCGTGCAGGGCTGGGCCGGGGTGTACAGCAGCTTCCTGCTGCACGCCGAACGGGCCGCCGAGCGCTACGGCGTGCCCGCGCACGAGATCCTGCAGCGGGCCGGGGAGCTCGGCTACGTCGGCGGCCAGGAGGACATGATCATCGACATCGCCGTCCGGCTCGCCCAGGAGCGGGACCTGGCCGCGGCCGGCGCGCGGTAGCCGGGACGGGAGCGCCATGAAATTCGACCGGATCACCTTCACCGGGGAGTCGGCCACCGGCCGGCGGGCCCGGTGTCGTCGGCGTGATCACCGCTCAGGAACTCGGGTCTGGAGGTTGAGGGCCGGCCGCCGGGTACGGGGGTACGGGTACGGGTTCGGTGTGCCAGATGTCGCGGTTGTAGTCGCGGACGGTGCGGTCGGAGGAGAAGAAGCCGGAGCGGGCCGTGTTCAGGATCGATGTCCGGGTCCACTGGTCTTGGTCGGCCCAGGCGGGGCCGACGGCCTGGTCGTGGCAGTCGATGTAGGACCGGTAGTCGGCCAGGATCAGGTACTCGTCCCAGTCGAGGATCGAGGAGATGACCGCCTCGACGGCGTCGCGGTTCCCGCCGGAGAAGGCGCCGGAGGTGAGGGCGTCGATGGCGGCCTTGAGCTCGGGGTCGCCTTGGTACCAGGCGCGGGGGGAGTACCCGTCGTGCCTGAGGGTGGCGGCCTGGCCGGCGGTGAGGCCGAACAGGAAGAAGTTGCCGGCTCCGACCCGGTCGCGGATCTCGATGTTGGCGCCGTCGAGGGTGCCGATGGTGAGAGCGCCGTTGAGGGCCAGTTTCATGTTGCCGGTGCCGGAGGCTTCCTTGCCGGCCAGCGAGATCTGCTCGGAGAGGTTGCCGGCGGCCACTGCGAGCTCGGCGGCCGAGACGTTGTAGTCGGGGAGGA
>JBKQQQ010000738.1:0-6526 GCA_052144275.1 Streptosporangiaceae bacterium | reverse complement strand
TCGAGGGGGACGCCGCGGCCCTTGGATGCCGACGACGGCCGTCGCGCGGCGGCGGTGACGCGATCACGCGCGATCCAGGCACGGCGTGCATCCGCCCGATCCGGGCAGATGGAAGCCAAGCGCACTCGCCGCACCTGCGGGCCGACGACGCGCACCGTGTCCCGCCTATCGCGCGCTTCCGGACTTCACGACGTGCTCCCATATCCGCGTAGCCCGCGGCTGGCTGATCCGGATGACAGGCCGGTTACGGCCCGGCAGGTCATGGCACAACCGCCGGTGCGACCGGGACCGAGAAATCACAGGCAGCAGCAGGCGAGATCCACTGAACACAAGTTCCAGGATGCGCCACTGCCAGGAGTTCCCAGGTACGCAGGCACAACCGCAGCCAGCTTGCCGTGACCCGGCCGCCGCCCTCTGGATCGGTCCTCGCCAAGCCACGGACCGCCATGATCAACACAAGCTAACACAACCTGCGCGGAGCCGCCGAAGCCCCCAGACAGTTCTGCGGGAACAGAAACCGCAGGTCAGAGGCCATAAAACTGGCTCCCGCGATAGGACTCGAACCTATAACCTGCCGGTTAACAGAAGGTCTGTCATAGCCGGGGATCGCGGATGCCTGAGATGTTGTCGGCCCGTTTGACCTGCATGAGGGCTTCCATGGGCTAACACGGTCATTTTAGCAAGCGTGCCGTCGGGTGCCGGGCAGTACCGTTTTGTCCGTGTTGTCCGCGTGTTGATCTTTCCCGGAGCCCCGAGTTGTGTTGGTTTTGTGTTGCCCGCAAAACGGCAGTTCACCCCCCGCTCCCGGGGTACCGATCCTGAACCTGCCGTGCCCGCGTGGGCTCACTACACCGTCGGCTTCGGCCCCGCCCTATAATTCCGCCAGTTCGCGATGGTGGCCGCCGTGAAGGTTGCTGCCGGTCGATGGATAAGGTAATCGCGGGCTAGGCGGGCTTGCAGGGCGTTGTACGAGTCCACCTCGTCGTCCGGGATCGAGCGCGTTCCGTTCGACACGCCGAGGACGATGAGCAGCCGGGGAGTCAGTGGCATCACAATCTCATCGGCCTCATCGACCGGCACTCCGGTCGCGCCTGTTGTCCTGTCGATGGTGATGGCCGGAAGATCGCCGAGCAGGAACTCCTTGTCTCGGCTGTCGGGGGTCAGGATCTGGATTCCCCTGGTCTCAAAACGATCGCAGACTTTCTCGAAGAGCCGTTGGACGCTCAGGCGGAACAATCCGCCTTCCTCGTGCAACTTGATGAGACGGCCGTAGACGGCCTCGGCACCGAGACGCCGGGCTTCCGGCCCGGCCGCCACCAACCCGTATGTCTGCTGAAATGCCCCGGCCGCGCGTGGCGTCTTGGCCAGGCCATCGATGCCTCTCTTCAAGGCGTCGGCGAACGACTGGTTGTGGACGGTGAGCGTCTGGGGATTGCGGGTGTAGTGCAAGGCCACTGCGTTCCTGAGTGTGCCGGCATGCACCGGGCTATCGAGCGCTGTACCGTTCCGTGCCGCCTTGATGGCCTGCCGCAGTCGGGTCTCGACTGTCTGCCACAGGTTCTCCGTTGCCTGGCTGTCAACCGGCACGAAGTTCTCGACGAAGCCGACATCCTTGGCCTGGTCGAGCGTGGTTTGTCCTGCAGCGAGATCGAAGTGCGCCAGGCGCTTGCCGATTGACGGGACTGGTCCAACGAAGCAACGGAGGACACCTTCGGAGACGACATGCTGGCGCTCCACCGTGGGCCGTGACGTCGATACCGCTTCCTCTGCCTTGCGGACTAGTTCGTCGAGGCCCTGCACGCCTGGACTGAAGATGCCGAGGGCCGAGTCGAGGATAGTGATGTTCTGCCGAACGTACTCGGGGCCAACTCCCAGGATGGCCAAGAGTGAGTCGGCACGTGCCCGTCCTTGGTCCGCCGCCAAGACGTCACGGAGCAAGCGGACAACCGGTGGGAGATCCGTAATCTCTGTCATCGCAAAAGAGAGTATCTGCATGTTGCGGAACACCCCACCACAGCACCCAGCTGTGACTTGCGCGTTTGCCGACGTGGGGTTCTGTTCCTCGACGCCTGAGGCTCTGCGTCCTCAAGCGAGTCGCCCGAGTTCAACCGGGAAGTGCATGACTACGCATCCAGAATTGGCAGATCTGGTTGATCCGTTGAGGCTAGACGATCGCTTGACCGTTTACGCCGATTCGGCGATCTGAAATTGTTCGAGCTGATGGCCTGAAACGTGCCGGCCACCCGCCACCCCTCGGCGGCGTGGCTGTTGAGGTCCCTTTCGAGCTTGCCGGCGGTGAATGGCCCGCTGAGCACCTTGTATTCCATGTTCTGTCCTTTCACTCGAATCGAACTGGCTGGGTCAGCTAACTCGGAGTCTCACCGGCCTGGAGTCCGGACCGGCTGCCGTTCCGGACATGCCATGCAGAGATGATCACGTCTTGTGCCGGAGCGGTCACAGGGTCCTTCAGCTGACCGGTACGGCCGGAGCCGGGGCCGAGGCGGCCGATGCGGGTGCGAGGTCATCGGGTGCGGGGGCGGCGGGGGTGCCGGTCCCGCCCTGGTCCAGGCGGAACGGCGGGTAGGCGTCGGTCATCAAGGCGGCGTAGGCGATGACCCGCAGCACCCAGCGGTTCATGCCGATAACGAAGTCATAGAGCCCTTTCGGGTAGCGGCCCGCGACCAGCAGCGTGATCGCCGCGAAGCACACCAGCAGCCCGATCAGGCCGGCGGAGAGGGCATCGGCCTGCCAGGCCCCCGAGCCTCCGGCGCGGGTGTAGGCGGCGCCGCCGGCGAACACCGCGACGATGGCGTATTGCGGGATCGCCAGCAGCCACCACTTGACCAGGACCAGGCCGCGGGAGAGCCGCTTCGGATAGGCGATGTCCAGCGTGGCGGGGTAGTCCGGCTCCTCATCCAGGCTGAACGGCGGGTAGCGGTCGGTGCCCAGGGCACTGTAGGTGTAGTAGCCGACCCGCCAGGACCAGCGCAGCACCCCCAGGTTGAAGCCGAACAGCGGGCGGGGGTAGCGGCCGGTGAGCAAGATCGCGAAGAACGCGATGACGGTGACGGCGGCGAATGCGATCCACAAGAAGAACAGCACGATGTAGTGCGGGATCGCCAGCAGCCACTTGACCAGCCACAGCCAGCGGCTCAGCGGCTCATCCAGGCGCGCTTGCACCTGCACGGGGTAGCTCTGTTTCATGGTTTTGCTCCTTGTTTTCTTGTCAGTGCATTTGGATGCCGTGAGAGCGGCGTCCATGGCACCGGCACACGATGGGTACGGGCAGGGGCCGGGACCTGGTCACGCCCAGGCCGGCCATCGGGACCCTCACCGGGTTGGAGTCTGCGCCGGCTGCCGCTCGGGCATCGGGTATAGGCCGCCTGATTCTGCGGCGATTTCAGCCGTGATCGGGCAGGGCCGGAAGCCCTTGACGACCAGCCACACGCCCAGCGAGAACTCCCAGGCAGCCACCGGGATCACCGGGAGTACGGCGAGCCCGGTCAAGGAGGAGTGCTGCCCGAACAGCGTCGCGAATACGGCGATGATGAGCAGGGGGCCTCCGATGAGTCCCATCACGGGAATGACGCGGGGCACGAGGCGGGACCGGTACATCAAGGAGCCCAGCAGCAGGGCGTTGATGCCCGGCATCAGGCTCTGTGAGAGCAGGAACGTCCAGTTGTAGACCGCGACGTGCGACGCCCCGGTGGTGACCAGGGAAGCCGCATCTGTTCCGGCCGCCCCGCCCAGGTCCTGCCGCAAGGTCACCAGCGACAGCAGGCTGACGACACCGGTGAAGATCATGCAGCCTTCCAGGACGCGAGCGGTGACAAAGCCAAGCGCGACGCCTTCGTTCTGCCGCTTGACCACCGGGTACAGCGTGACGGCCGTGCCGATTCCGGCCAGGGCGACGATCACCTCGAGGAAGCCGCCCACGAGCACGCCAGTGTGGGAGCCGGAGCTGAGGATCCAGTCCCGGTGGTTCTTCACGGGACCGTAGAGGGCGAGCGTGGGGATCGAGACGAAGGTAATCAAATAGAACACGCCCGCGACGAGCGCTGTCCTGCGCGTCTTGTCCATCGGCGCGCGCGTGGTTGCCGTGGTCTCCAGGGTGGTGGTCATGCCGGTCTTGGTGAGGTGCCGCGCCTGGATCATTGTTCGTCCTTCCCTCGAGCCGAGTGGTTCTTCTGGCTGGTTCTTCTAGATGGCAGCTTGCGCCCGGCGGCTGAGGCGGCACTGTCGTGGCGCTGAGGCGGGACCTATGGTGGCCTTATGCAGGTGCGGCTGTTCGGCGAGCTCGAAGCGGTGGCCGCGGGCGTGCCGGTGCCGGTCCGCGGGGCCAAGCAGCGGGCGCTGCTGGCCCTGCTGGCCCAGCGGCCGGGGCTGCCGGTGGGCGCCGACGGGCTGATCGACGTGCTGTGGGGCGACGGGCAGGCAGCCCACCCGGCCAACGCCCTGCAGGCCCAGATCGGCCAGCTGCGCCGCACCCTCGGGCCCACTGCGATCCTCACCACCGAAGCCGGCTACGCCCTGGACGCCGGTCCCGAAGACGTCGACGTGGTCCGCTTCGAGCAGCTGGCGGCACGGGGACGGCACCTGTTTGAGGAGGGGGAGACGGCGCTCGCGTCAACCACGCTGAGCGAGGCGCTACGGCTGCGGCGAGGGGAGCCGCTGGCCGACTTCACCTATGCAGGTTTTTTTGATGCGGAACGGACGCGGCTCGACGAGCTGATCCTGGTGGCGATCGAGACCCGCGCCGAAGCCGACCTGGTGCTGGGCCGTCACGGCGAGCTCGCAGGCGAACTGGAGGCGCTGTGCCGGGCGCATCCGCTTCGGGAACGCCTGTGCGAGCTGCTCATGCTCGCCCTCTACCGGGCCGGCCGGCAGGCCGAGGCCTTGCGCGCCTACACCGAAGCTCGTGACCGCCTGGTCGACGAGCTCGGCATCGACCCCGGTCCGGCCCTGCGAGAACTGGAGGCCCGCATCCTGGCCCAGGACCCGTCACTGGCCGCTGCCGGCCCGGCAGGCCCCGGGGCGGTTCCGGCGCCGATGGCAACGGGCAACCTGCGGGAGCCATTGAGCAGCTTCGTCGGTCGCAGCGCGGAACTTGAGGAGCTGAGCGAGGCAGTCCGCTCTAGCCGGCTGGTGACGCTGATCGGTCCCGGCGGGGTGGGCAAGACCCGGCTGGCGGTGGAGGCGGCCGCCACACTGCGCCACGAGCACCGAGACGGGGCCTGGCTGGTCGAGTTCGCGAGCGTCACCGAGCCCGACGGGGTTGCGCCGGCTGTGGCCGGCGCACTCGGGGCGGCCGTGGCCGGCCTCATTGGCCCGCCTTCGCCGGACTCGACGGTGGAGCTCATCGTGCGCTACCTGGCCGGGCGGTCGCTTCTGGTCGTCTTCGACAACTGCGAGCACCTGATAGACCAGACGGCGGCCCTGGCCGAGACACTGGCCGGAACGGTGCCCGGCCTACGGCTGATCGCGACGAGCCGCGAGCCGCTCGGCGTTCCCGGCGAAGTCCTGGTGCCGGTGGGCCCGCTGGCCCTGCCGGCCGCGGTCGAGCTGTTCGCCGATCGGGCCCGGGCGGTGCGACCCGGATTTACCGCCGACGGGCACACGCGTCCTGTCATCAACGACATCTGCCGCCGGCTGGACGGCCTTCCCCTGGCCGTCGAGCTGGCCGCCGCCCGCCTTCGTTCACTGACCTTGGCCACGCTGGCGGAACGGCTCGACGACCGGTTCCGGCTGCTCACCGTGGGTGCCCGCACTGCCCTGCCCCGCCAGCAGACCCTGCGGGCGGTGGTGGACTGGAGTTATGACCTGCTGTTCGAGGACGAGCGCCGCCTGTTCGCCCGGCTGTCGGTCTTCGCCGGAGGCTGCGACCTGGACGCCGCCGAGGCGGTCTGCGCCGACGACCAGGTTCCGGCCGCCGAGGTCCTCGACGTCCTGAGCCGACTGGTCGACAAGTCCCTCGTCGCCGCCCCTGACGCCGGTCGCGACGCCCGGTTCACTCAGCTTCAGACGCTGTGGCAGTACGGCCGGGACCGCCTCGATGAATCCGGCGAAGCTGACGCCCTGTGCGCCCGGCACGGCGCCTACTACCGGCAGATGGCGCAGGACGCGCACGAGGGCCTGCGGGGCGCTACCGGGCCGATGTGGCGGGAACGCCTTACCTCGGAGCTGGGCAACCTGCGGGCCGCGCTCGACTGGTTCATCGCGCGAGGCGACGCCGATGCGGCGCTGTCGCTGGCGTCGGGAATGGCCTGGCTATGGTTCATCAACAGCGACGTTGTCGAAGGAGCACGCTGGCTGGGTGACGCGCTCAGCGCGACCGGGCCGCGCCGTCCTGAACTGGCCGCGACCGCCCAGGTCTGGCACGGCTATTTCGTGTGCCAGGCTTTCAGCCCCGAGGCTGGTGCTCTCGAATGTGAAGCGGCGATCGCCGCGTTGACGACCAGCGGCGACCGGGTTCGCCGAGCGGAGGCACTGGTGCTCTGCGCCACGGTGCTGATGCGCGCGCACGAGT
>JBKQQQ010000737.1:0-17062 GCA_052144275.1 Streptosporangiaceae bacterium | reverse complement strand
GGCGGCCGGATCGGTATAGGGCCAGCATGAGCAGGCCGTACAACCGCTCACGCAGCGGGTGTTCGGTGATGAGATGCCGCAACTCGGGGATCAAGTCAGCGTGATCGCCGATGGCCAGGTCCAGTTCAATGCGTTCCTCGACTATGCCGATGAGCCGCTCGCCCAGCCGGTCGCGTTGCGCATCCAAGAACGGGCTCGCCAAGCCTTCGCAGGCCGGCCCGCGCCAGAGCGCCAGTGCCGAACGCAGACCATCGGCGGCCACCGACAGGTCGCCTTCGGTTCGCGCCTTGCGCGCCCGGTCCACTTCGCGGTCAAAGATCTCCAGATCCAGGCGGCCAGCGGGTACCGAAAGCAGATAGCCGGTATCCGTCCAGGCGAGCTGGCCTGGCGCCGCACGGGCAGGCCGGTCGGGTTCAAGCACACGGCGGAGCCCGGAGACATGCCGGTGCAATAGGTTCGCGGCGCACCTAGGTTCTGCCTCGCCCCATACGGCGTTGATCATCTGCTGCCGGCCGATCGGCCGATTCTGCTGCAGGAGAAGTACGGCCAGGACCACCCGCTGTTGTACTGGCCCAAGTTTCAAGGTGGCATCTCCGCGCCAGGCCTGCAGTGGCCCGAGCACCTGGAACCGCAAGCCTGGATCGCTCACTGGTGCACCATCCTTATGCGGCAGTTACCTGACTGCTGATGCACCTGAGGTGCCGCCCGGTTACCGCCCCGCTCGCTTGACTAGATGATGTCCGCCAGGGCGAGGGCGCCGGCCTCCGCCACCGCCTGTCCCACCTTCTGCTGATGCCCCTTGGGCAACTCCGTGTCGGCCACAATGAACCTGAACTCATACCGCGCCATCGACGACCCCCTCGGTTGCGCGCCTAGCGGCCTTTCTGTCTATGCAGAGGAGCAAGCAGCCCTGCTGATACACCGAGCCATCACCTTCCGCTGGCCCGCCGACAACCAGCTCCGCGATGCGGTCTGCGACTTCGAAGAGCCGGGGGCAGGTTCGGCATGGTAGTTCTTGCGGACCAGCGAGTTCTCGTGGTCAGAACGTCACCCGCCTTGAGCAGCGTTCCAGCAGCTCATAGTCCAGATTACGGCTCGTTGGACCAAGCAACTTCGGTTTGAAGTGTCGGTGACGTCTGAAAACTGGATCTGACCCGTATTTCGTGATGGTCTCGACCCGGTCCTGCGTGTCCTGAACGCAGTGAATGGCACATTCAGTCGGATAGAGCGAGTGAATGTGCCATTCACTGGAAACGAACGGGGTCAGTGGTCGATCTGCTCGACCATGGCCGGGACGAACTGGGCCGCGTTGATCGTGCCCCAGCCGGTGTCCAGGTTGTAACCGGGGCCGGCGCTGTAGCCGGTGACGCCGTTGAGGCTGTTGTTGCCCTCGGTGATGGGGACGATGCCGGTGTCCGGGTCGCCGTGCTGACTCAGGTAGCCGAGCTGGTACAGCGCCGGGTTGATCAGGCCGAGCGGGTGCCCGGCCAGTTGGTCGGCCAGCGCGATGATCCCGCTGAACTCGGCTGTCGCGCCGCCGGTGCCATCGAAGATGTTCCAGCCGATCCCGCCGACCCCGGCAAAGGACGTGTAGATCCAGGAGCCGCCGTTGACCGAGGCGCTGCCCGAGATGTCCGGGATGCCGCGGTGGTCACCGACCACGGACGACACGCCGGCCTGGTAGGAGGGTGCCGGGAAGACCTCGGAGAGGCCGCCGGCCCCGGCCCCGCCGAAGTTGTTCCAGCCGATCGGCGGCGCGATGGTGTCGCCGGCGTCGTTGAGGAAGAACTCGGCGCCACCGACCGTGGTCACCAGCGGGTCGGAGGCCAGTTCGGCTATCGCCGCGGACACGACCAAGCAGGCGCATTGGCTGTCCGGATCGGCGGCGCTGTTGATGCTGCTACTGCGTCGCGGTAAGCCCGGACCGGTACCGAGCCCGCAGGAAGCGGCCGCGTATCCGTACACGCCGGCAGAGAGAATTCGTCGACCCGCGGCGGTCCACCATGGTGCTCGGGGATGCGGCCAAGGTGCGCAAGGACCTGTCCAAGCTGCGGGCGCGCACCGGCGCCGACGAGCTGATGATCACCGGAATGGTGTACGACCGGGCGGCGCGGTATCGCTCCTACGAGCTGATCGCGCGGGCGCACGGGATGATCGAGATCAGCGCTTCCGTCTCCTGATCGCCAGCGATGCACTGGCGCAGATCGTCAAGTTCGTTCTCGATGCTCGTCGCGGCCAGGTACCACCGAGCCACCTCAGGGTCGCGCAGCCATGCCTCGACCAGGCTCAGGTCGGCTGCGCCTATCCTTCGCAGTGTCAGCACACCCCGATTCTGCAGCATGGGCCGCCTCAAAACCGGCTCAGGTACGGGGATGAACCGGTCAGTTGACTCCGCCGGGCCGGAGGTCCCTAGTCACGAAGCGACTTCGGTTACCGCGGGCCGGGGGAATCCGCCGCTGATGAATTCCGGCGTTTTCTCGAGCATCCGGATCGCCCGCATGCGCATCGGGCCGATGCTGCCGATGGGCAGGCTCATCCGGTCAGCCACCTCGGAGTAGCTCAGCCCGAGGTCGCAGGACAGCAGTCGCAGCAGCGTCCGGTAACGGGGAGGAAGCCGGTCAAGGGCTTGCTCGACGGCCCAGTCATACCCCTGCTCGACCGCGTAGACATCGCGGACGGCGGTCAGGTGAGACATGGAGTGCTCACTCGACGGGTCGGCGCACAGTACATACTTTCTGGACGCGGTGGCCAGCCTGATAGCCTCCCGGCGAGCCGTTGAGACCAGCCACGCGGCCAGGCGGTCCGGGTCCCTGACCTGATGGCCGTGCTTCCACAGCTGCAGCCAGGTCAGCTGGGCCGCATCCGCGGCGTCGCTGTGGTTGAGGCCGGTTTTCATAGCCGTGTGGATGACCAGTCCTCCGTACCGGCTGATGGTCTCGTCCCAGGCTGCCCAGTCCCCTTCGGTAGCAGCCGTCAGCAGTTCGCCGGCGGACCGGTTCCGAACCTGCCGCCCGGCCACCGCGGCGCCCTCGATATCAGGCAATTCCCCGGCGACACTGCTCTCCTCTTCTATTTCATCGGCGCAACGAATCGATTCCGGATGGCGCATGAGTGTCATGACTGGCGTCCCCTGTCCAGTTGGTCGGTCTGCCCGGCTCGGGTACGAGGCTGGCTGGCGTCGGCGGCGGTTGCCGCCGCGCATGCGGCGACCGGGGGGTAGATTTCCTCGATGACTTGTCGTGCCCACCGCATCCGGGCGGCGGCGGTCTCGGGGTAATCCCCGTAGGCGGCGCCTACCTCAGCGGCGCATCCGCGGACACCACCGTGAGCGCCAACAGCATGCCTGATCGCCGCCGCCACGGCTGCTTCGCTCGGGTGGCATTGGATTGAAAGATCACTGACGAACAGCGCCTCGGCGCGAGCGACGATCATACGATCTGGTGACATGATGAATTCCCCATCGCGTTCTCTTCGGGGCTCAGAAGCGATTTCTGCCGCCGGTTTCGGGACCGACCGAGATCCGCTTCTCCGTATTGACAGAACTCATCGTGACGGGAGGTCCTGCAGTGAGCTCTGCAGTGAGCCCTGCAGTGAGCCCTGCACGGGCCGCTGCACCGTCCGGCGAGGAGGCGCACGGTGTCGGGCCGCGATTTCGGTGGGGTGGACTTCGGAGTTGCAGGTGAGCGCCGGGCTCATGGTTCGTATTTAAATGGCAGCTCCCGGCGGCCAACAGTCGGCTCTTTGTGCGTCGAATATCCTGCTGTCGGCAAAAATGTCGGCATACGGCGGCCGCGCAGTCGTCCCCGCCCGCTGGTGCACGTCCACGGAAGTGTTGTATGGGGGTAGCTGGTCCAGTTGTGGCTGGCTTGCCTGTCGTTCCTGGAGCACCGGCACCGCGGGGAGCGGGCGCTGGCCTCGGTGCTGGCGACCAGTTACCTGCTGGGCGTCTCGACCCGGCGGGTGGAGGAGCTCGCCGCGTCACCGGGTCACCGGGGGCAGAAACGATGAATGGACCGAGTCCCGCCGCTATATGGGACTGGATATTCTCGCCGCCTGCCGCAAAGCCGCCCAGGCTGATATGGGAAAGGATAAAACTAACTTAGTGAGGCTAGATTGATAATTGAGGTTATTCCTGATTAAATGAAAATAAGTCGTGAAGCGGTCACTTCGTACACCATCTTCAGGGACGTGGCCCGCCGCTGGCGGTCAGGAAAACGTGAATATCCGGCTTGGTCTGAACCGTCCTGGCCGACGGTACGTGTTAGAAGCGACTGCATGTCGCGGGAAAGGGAACCGCGCGGCATAGCGGCATAGCGGCATAGTCAAACGACCAGGCCAACGGCAGGGAACCCTTTGATGGTGAGCATGCACGAACCAGTCGAGGCTTGGACGCGACCGCTAGGGGCAAGCGGACGCCGGCGAAGGGTGAACAAGCGGCTTCCCAGCCCGGTGGGTCTTTCTCCGCGTTACGAGGAACCGCTCGGGACCGCCGTCCCTGATACGGCCATGACGGACGTGCGCCCCCGGACATTTCGCCTGTTGGTCAAGATGCTGGCCGGGATACGCCTCGTCCAACTCCTTCCGTGGCCCCTTGCGTTCGCCTTGGGGGTGCGCTTCGACGCCCCCCACATCGGGCTGGCCATCGCCGGTTTCGGCCTGCAGGCGGGATGGTCCCTGTTCTATGCCGCCCGGGCCCTGCGTAAGGGCACTCTTCCGAACTGGCTGATGGCGCTGGATATCGCGGTCACCTGAGCATGCCTGGTGGTGTCCGGCCGTGGCTGGTCCACCGCCGGGGGCAGTGTCCTGGGCAACTCCGCCATCTATTCCGCCTTTGCAGTCGCGTTCGCAACCGGTGTCGTGTGGTGGCGTCTGCGGGCTGTCGCGGCGAGCATTCTGATCGCCGCGTGCTACTACATCGGGATGCTGCCCAACCTGCGCCCTGGCTCGCCCATGATGGTCACGGCCGTCGGGAACGTCCTGTCGCTTGTGGGCTTCACGGTAGTGGCAGGCCTGATCACCAAACTGCTTCTCAGCCAGGCCGAGACAATCGCTGCCACGACCGCGACCATGCTCAGCGTACGGGAGCGTGCCGCGGCCCAGCGTGCGCGCCATGACGAGCGGAGTACCCAATACCGGCTCCTGCACGACACCGTCCTGTCCACGCTAAACACCATCGCGCACGGGGCTATCCGGGACAGCCCGCGGCTGCGGCAGCGATGCGCCGCCGAGGCCGACTTCCTGCGCAGCATGATCTCGGGAGACGGCCAGCCGACCACGAACCTGATTATGGAACTGGCGGTCGTTGTCCACCACCAGGCGGCCCTTGGCCTGCGTGTGCACACCAGGCCGTCCCGCACGCACGAAGCTCGACCTGGCTAATCGGCTCCGCGAAGACCGGCTTGAACTGGACCACCTTGGCGCGCAGGAATGACCTGTGCCTGCGTCGGCAGCCTCGACGCGCTGGCCCGGCAAACTGTCCATCAAGGAACATCAGACCGCGTGCAGGCAGCCCGTGACATGTGCCTCGCCGCCCATGACGTTGATCACCTCGACGTTGGATTCAACCGACGCGGCGCGGGCGAAGACCCCCCCGTAGCGGCCGAGCATCGTGAACGGGCTCCAGGCGACAATCCACGGCGTCAGGTCCCCGTCATCGCCGGGGAACAACTCGGGGACCGGCCGGATCCGGCGCTGGATGACATACGGGCCGTCCAGCGCGGCCCGGATCCGCTCCTCCCAGAGCCGCGGGCTCGTGTCCTGGTGCCAGCCGAGCAGCACACCGCTCCCGCCATGCAGCAGGGTCGGTTTGAGCGCGAGGTCGTCCTGGTGACAAAGAGCGTAGTCGAGCAGGTCGGCCTGCTTGCCATCCTCCAGTGTCACAGGCCCGGGCCGCACTATCCGGGTCCACGGCAGGATACGGTCCAGGCTGCCCAGTTCCTGCTCATCGAACAGCGGCCTGTTCTTCTCGTCCGACAACATCGCGAGCGCCCCCTTACTGGCGAACATCTCGGCGTCTAGCGGCGTGAAGAGCTTGACCGCGCCGCCCGCGGCGGCGTCCAGGATCGGATCCATCAGGGCCGGGGCCTCGGGGGATTCCAGCAGGTCCTCGAGCATGAACACGCGGTAGATGATGTCCACAGGACGCTCGCCCAGCCAGACCCGTCCGTCCCTGACCTCGAGCTGCCCGATATGCGCGGCGGAGGAGTCCAGGCCGAGCTGTGATAGCCGCGCCGCGTACTCGCGGAGATATGGCTCGAGGAACGAATAGCTGCTCGGCCAGTCGGTCATCACCATCACCGGCGCTGAACCTGGCTCGAACCCGGTCTCGGTCAGGATGGTCCTGACCTCCTCGCGCATCGTGTCGACATACTCAAGCCGGTGCTCCCGGGCGAACTCGACCAGCTGGGGATGCTCGAGCAAGGAGACGATCATGTCGGCGTTGTCCATGCCGCCGATCGCGCTGCCCATGTTGAACTCAAGCAGCCGGAAGCCGCTCTCGTCGACATACAGATCGGGCCGGGCCAGGCTGGTCACAGTGGTTCCCTGGGTGCGCAGGATGGCCGATACCTGGACCTCGCTCATCCCGACCGCGCGGGCGAACTCGGCCAGGTCCCCCCCGTACAACCGGCCGGGCAGGCTGACCAGCGCGGAGCGCAGGTTCCGCAGGTCCGTTTCAAGCTGGTCACGTTCGGCCCGGCCGAGGAACAGCGGCCGGCCCAGGAAGCGGCCCTGGTAGAGGGAATTGAGCAGCACGGAGTCGGCTTGCCGGCCGACCAGGTCGCTGACCTGGTGCCCGCGCCGCTTGATCTCATCGAGGTACAAGGCGGTCAGGGTAGTCCGGTTCATCGGGCTGGCTTCCTTCCGGCTGGCGACAGAAAAGGCAGCGGCCACCGCCGCACGGCCGCGACCACTGACAACTTCTCAGAGGGCCGGTGGGGGTGCCTCTGATACACGCTTTCCCCGGCGGATCCGTATCAGCGCCGCCGCGATCCTTCCTCTCTCCTACCAAGGCGCCCCAAGGCCGCCCGGCCGGGTCGGCGCGTGCCTCCCCAAAAATGCGGCGAGTACGGATAGAGAGTGAAGCGCTTATGACTAACGAAGCAGTCGGCGATAGCCCAGCGGACGGGGGCAGCGCTCAGGGTGCTCTGGGCGCCCTGGCCACCTGGCGGCAGACGCCCAGGCAGGTTAAGGCGGTCCTAGCGTGCGTGCTAGTCAGCAAACTCGCTGCCTTCTTGCAGCTCTTCCTGCTTTTGTTCCTCAAGCACCGGGGCTTCTCCTCGGGCGAAGCCGGCCTCGCCCTAGGGGTATGGGGTGCCGGGGTGGTAGCGGGTGCCGCCACCGGCGGCTGGCTTTGCGACCGGATTAACGCCCGGGCGACGATAATGATCAGCAGTATCGGCGCAGCCGGGCTGACGATCTCCCTGGTCTATATCCGGGTCTATCTCCTGCTCCTGCTGGCCGTGCTGCTGGCGAGCACCGCGGGCCAGCTCTACCGGCCGGCCGCGCAGGCCCTGATGACCGAGCTGACCCCCCCGGGGCAGCAGGTCATGGTGACGGCGATGTACTTGCAGTGCTTCAACATGGGCATCGTGGTGGCGCCGCTGGTCGGCACCGCCCTCGCGGCGGTGTCCTACTACCTGCTCTTCTGGACCGAAGGGCTGGCGCTCCTGGCCGTCGGCCTGATCGCGGTGCTTGCGCTGCCCCGCGGGGTCAGGGCCGGGGCCAAGCCGGGCCAGCCAGAGCCGGCTCAGCCGGCGTCGGCCACGCCAAAGCAAGCACGCGGCGGGTACATGGCGGTGCTGACCGACTGGCGCTACCTGACCTTCCTTGTCGCCTTTTTGCTGATGGCCACGGTGTACTGCCAGTACACCGCGGCGCTGCCGCTGGCGATCAAGCAGTCCGGGCTGAGCATGTGGTGGTATGGCATGGTCCTTTCGCTCAACGGCGCCATGTGCGGGATATGCCAGATCCCGGCGACCAAGCTCGTGCTCAAGTGGCCGCTGCTGCTGATACAGCTGCTTGGCTTCGGCCTGCTCGCGGTCGGTTACGGTATCTACGCGATCGCGATGGTGCCGCTCGTGCTCATCATCGGCACGGTGACCTGGACGGTCTCAGACCTCATCGGCGTGCCGACGATGTTCGCGTATCCCGGCACGGTGGCCCCCGATCAGCTGCGCGGACGGTACTTCGCCGCGCTGCTGAGCGTGCACGGCGCGGCTCTGTCCTTCGGCCCCCTCCTGGGCGTCGCGCTCTACGAGCATCTCGGCCAGCGGGCATGGCTCTGCCTCGCTGGAATAGCGCTCGTGGCCACCGTCATCGGCCAGTTCGGAATGCGCCGCCCGACCGCCGTGCCCGGCATCGAGCCCGCGCCCGAGCTGGCCGACGCGGCACCGGTTGGCTGACCGGGGCCGTTCGCAAGGCTCTCGCCAGTGCCCGGGCACTGGCGAGAGCCTTGTCAGGATCCATCCGCGGCGCGCAGGTTACAGCAGCCGGCTGGGAACCAGCTCCTCCACCTTCAGGGGCTCGAAGTGAACGCCGGCCAGCGCCGCCGCCTCGTCGAGGGATGCCTCGCACGTCGCCGGGTCCGTGCCGCAGGCGATCAGCAGCGCGTACCGGCCGAGGTGGGCGCGGGGCGGCAGGTACACGGCCTCACCCGGTGCGGCCATCGGCTGAGCGCTGACCAGGCCGGGCACCGCACCGGGCTCGGGTAGGCAGATGTCCACGATGCGGCAGTCCTCGGGCGGGTACAGGAACCGGATCCCGGCCACCTGATGGCGCGATGCCGCCAGCGGTGGGCGGGCCCCCCGGGCCACGTCCGCGGCCACCCGCCCCGGGTCCACGCCGGTCGCGAGCTTGCCCAGGTAAGGAATCATGTCTCCACCGAGGCGGGCGTTCACCTCGATGATCACCGGGCCCCGGGCGGTCATCCGGACCTCGGTATGAGTGATCCCGTCCGCCAGGCCCAGGGCGCGGTGCGCCTCGGCCAGCACGTGCTGCAGGCCGGCATCCTCGAGCAGGGGGTCCGCCGCGTTGACGATGTGCCCGGTCTCCTCGAAGTAAGGAGCGGGCCCGAGCCGCTTGCGGGCCAGGCAGAACGGCCGGTACTCACCCGCCGCGACCACGCCGTCCACGCTGATCTCCGGCCCCTGCACCAGCTCCTCGACCAGGAGCCCGGCTTCGAAGGCGGGCGGCCCGGCGTGACTCGCCCGGGCCGCCACGGTGAACGCCTCCGCCATCTCGCCGGCCTGCCCCACCTTAACCACGCCGGCGCTCGCTCCCATGCCGCGCGGCTTGAGCACCACCGGGAAGCCGATGCGCCGCGCCGCCGCATCGGCCTCGCTGAGCGACCCCGCCAGCGCGTACCGCGGCTGGGGCAGGCCACTGCCGGTCAGCGCGGCCCGGGTGAGGTGCTTGTCGCGGCAGCGGCCCGCTCCCGCCACCGTGAGGCCAGGCAGGCCCAGCCGGGCCGCGACCCGTGCGGCCGCGATGACGAACGCCTCGTCGTACGTGCATATCCCGCGAACGGGCCGCGTCCGGCCGACCTCGGCCGCCGCCTTGAACAAGCCATCCTCGTCGGGCACCATGCGCGCGTGGTCCAGCAGCCTGACGACGCTGCTCCCGGCTATGTGGCTACGCTGCCACGTCGGTTCCTGCTCATCGATGAGCCACACGGGCACGCAGTCCGCCAGGCCCGTGAGCAGGTATTCGCGGTAAGCCCGCCGCCCGCTGCCGATAAGCAGCACCACACCGTCATCTCTTCGCATAGACCTCTCCGCTTCCATAGGCACTGTCCTGCTAGGAAGAGGAGTTGCGAGGCTGCGGTTAATACCGCGATGGCTGCGGTGCGGCCGGCTCGCCGTTGAGGTCCTGCCCGGCATCTGTATCAGCCGCATGCCGGTCCGCTCTCTCAACGTCAAAGGCATCCGGAGCGGGACCCCGCTCGGGCCGGACACGGGAGAGATGGATGACGAAGCGCGAGGCCGAGCTGCTCACGGTCGGTGCCAGCCCCTCGGCGGTAGTAGCCGGGGGGGACAACGTCCGGCCGGTGGCCGGGGCGGACAACGTCCGGCCGGTCACAGGGGGCACGGCCGCATGGGCGTGCCACGTCGGCTTTCCGCCGTCAACCATTTTCCCTTTCACCCCTCCCGAGCGGATGGGCATCAGGAATCTTTTCGAGTTCCAGACGCTGATGTACCGGCCGCTGTACTGGCTCGGCCGCGGCGGCCAGCCCGGGGTGGACTACGATCTCAGCCTCGCCGATCCGCCGGAATGGAGCGACGACGGGCGCAGCGTCACGGTGACCCTCAAGCCGTGGAAGTGGTCCAACGGCGAGCCCATCTGCGCCGACAACGTCATGTTCTGGATCAACATGATGGTGATCAAGGGTTCCAGGTACGGCGGCTACTCACCCGGCTACCTGCCGGACAACCTGACGTCCTACCAGAAGGTGGCGCAGGACAAGGTCCGGTTGGACTTCGACCGGGCGTACTCCAAGACCTGGGTGCTGATGAACCAGCTGACGCTGATCACCCCGATGCCCAGGGCCTGGGACCGTACCGCGCACGACACCCCGGCGAACGCGTCGGTCGACCTCGCCGACATCCCCGCCGTCTATGACTACCTGGTAGCACAGAACGGCGAATGGACGCGGGAGAGCAACGAGTTCCGGACGACGTGGCCGTCCAGCCCGGTGTGGAGCGTGGTCAACGGGCCATGGCGGCTGCAGGGCTTCGACCTCGACGGCACCGTGACCTTCGTGCCGAACGAGCACTACTGCGGCCCGAACAAACCCCACCTCGACGAGTTCCGCCAGGTGCCGACCAGCTCCGACGAAGAGCAGCACCGCCTGCTTCAGGGCGGCCCGCGCGGCCCGGGCGCGCTCCAGGTTGGCTTCCTCCCGCACGGCCTGCCCCCCGAGCCGCCCGAGCACTACCGGCTCGTCGCGCAGCAGGTCTACATGATCAACTACATGCCGCTCAACTTCGGCAACCCCACGGTGGCCGGCCGGATGATCAGGCAGCCCTACGTCCGCCAGGCACTGCAGTGCACCCTCGATCAGGACACCGCCATCCGCGACATCTTCCATGGCTACGGCTACCCGACCACCGGGCCGGTTCCCGTCATGCCAGACAGCGACCGGATATCTCCCGCCCAGCCAGGCCACACGATCGGATTCGATATCGAGCGTGCCCGCCGGCTGCTGACCGACCACGGCTGGGACATCAGCCACATGCCCGCCGTCTGCGTCCGCCCCGGCATCGGGCCCGGCTGCGCCGGCGCGGGGATCGACGCGGGCACCAGGCTCTCCTTCTCGGTGCGCTACGCTGCGGGACGGCTGGCGCTGACCCGGCTCATGCACCAGTTCAAGCGGGACGCCGCCGAGGCAGGCATCGAGCTCCGGTTGCAGGAGGTGAACGGGTCGGTTCTGGTGGGCCAGGACCACAGCGAAGGGGACAACCCGCAGCTGTGGGAGCTGCAGTGCTGGAACGGCGGGTGGGTGTTCTACGGGCATCCCACCGGCGAGGTGCTGTTCAAGACCGGCGCGGGCAGCAATTACGGCCGCTACAGCGACCCGAAGTCCGACGAGCTGATCGACCGGACCGTGGTCAGTGACGACCTCGACGCGCTCGACGACTATCAGGATTACGTCGCCGAGCAGGCACCGGTCATCTGGACGCCGGGCTTCCCGCTGCGCGTGTTCGCGGTCGACAATAATCTGCGCGGTTTCGAGCCGGTCAACCCGTACGGCATGATCAACCCGGAAAACTGGTACTACGTCAAGCGCTGACCCACGACCCGGCGGCCACGTAGCCCGGTGCCTGGTGCCGCTCCGCCCTCCTCGGCTAGCGAGGTGGCGTGGCGCGAACAGCCAGCGATCGTTCGTCGGTTTTCGTCGGGGACCAGCAGATGTCGCGCAGCTCGATCTCCGCTTCGATCACTTTGGCGAGCCGCCGGACACCTTCCCTGATCCGATCAGGGCTGGGAAAGCAATACGACAGCCGCATGTAGCGCGCCCCCGAGCCGTCGGAGTAGAAGCCGGTTCCGGGCACGTAGGCGACATGCGAGGACAAGGCATGCGGCATCATCGCCTTGGAATCGAGCCCGTCCGCAAGCCTCAGCCAGACGTAGAAACCGCCGGCCGGCCTGGTCCACCGGCAACCGCCGGGCATGGCCCCCTCCAGCGCGTCCAGCATCGCGTCCCGGCGCGCCCGGTAGAGCTCACGGAAGATCTTTATTTGCTCTAGCCACGGCTGGCCGGACAGGTAGTCACGGACCAGTAGCTGGGCGAGGCTCGAATGGCAGAGTAGGGCCGACTCGGCGGCCAGTACGAGCTTGTCCCGGACGGCGGGCGGGGCGAGGGCCCAGCCGACCCGCACACCGGGCGCGAAGGTCTTGGAGAAGGTCCCGAGGTATACGACGCCGTGCGGGTCGTCGGCGCGAAGGGGTCGCCCGGGATCCGCGGCAAAGCTCAGCAGCCCATACGGGTTGTCTTCGACGACAGGCACCCCGGCCGAAGCGCAGATATCCAGGATCCTGCCGCGCCTGGGCGGCGAAAGAGTGACGCCAGCCGGGTTGTGGAAGTTCGGCACGGTGTAGAGAAACTTAGCGCGCCTGCCCGCCGCGGCCAGCCTGCGAATGGCTTCCTCCAGGGCTTCCGGGATAAGCCCGTCATTATCCATCGGCACATGAATCACCTCGGCCTGGTACGCGGCGAAGACGCCAAGCGCGCCGACGTAAGAAGGCCCTTCCGCGAGCACCACGTCTCCCGGATCGATGAAGATCCTGGCTACCAGGTCGAGCGCCTGCTGCGATCCGGCGGTGACCACCACGTCATCGGGATGCGCGCGGATGCCCTCCAGCTTCATCACTTGGCAGATCATCTCGCGCAGGCCAGGGTCACCCTCAGCCGTGCAGTACTGCAACGCGGCGGAGCCGCGGCCACCGATCAGCTGACCGGCCATGTTACCGATAACGTCCAGTGGCAGGGCCGAGACACAAGGCATTCCGCCGGCCAGCGAGATGACTTCGGGGCGCGCGGCCTCCGCGAACAGTGCCCGGATTTCCGAGGCGACCATCGCGCGCGCGCCAGCGGCGTAGTTAGGCGCGAAGGGGTCAATGCGGGTGCCGTTAGGGTGCCATGCGTTCGTCAGCATTGTGTCCACGCCGATCCATGATGGGGGCAATCCTCACCATGGCAGAGGGCGAACATGATCCGTTTTTGATACACGCGCCGCCCGGCACCGCGGCACTTCGGCTGGCCCGCTGCGCGGGTGTATCTATTCGCCGCCCACTCGGTCTCTTGTGGAGCATGAGGTTCTCGTCCGGCCGCCACCCCCAACTGGCCACCTCTGAATCCGAGGGGGTCACGGCGCGCGCGGCGCGCCGCCACCGCATGCCGGTCTCCTCATGGCCACGCCAGAAACCTCTCTATCCGGAAACGTTGGTGAGATTCTCATGATTGACCGCGAAGTCGAGCTGCTGGCCATCGGCGCGGGTCCGTCCAACCTCGCTCTGGCCGTGGCTCTGGAAGAGCTCGCGCCCAAGGACCTCGCGGCGAACTCGCTCATCATCGAGCGTGCCGCGGCGGTCGAGTGGCAGCCAGGATTGCTGCTGCCCTGGGCGAAGAGCCAGGCCTCATTCCTCAAGGACCTGGTGACGTTGCGGAACCCGCAGAGCGAATTCTCTTTTCTGAATTACCTCTTCACCGTGGGCCGACTCGACGATTTCATCAACATGGCGAGCTTCACGCCTTACCGCCAGGAGATCTCGGAGTACTTCAAGTGGGTGGCGAACTCTCTTTCTATGGTTAGCCTGAAGCTGAACTGTGGATGTACCTCAGTCGAGCCGCGCCGGAACGCTCACGGCAGGCTGACGGGATGGCTGACACGGCTCGCCGACGGAACGACCGTCTCCAGCCGGTATCTGGTGATCGGCGTCGGCCGCGACCCGTACGTGCCGCCCGTCTTCGCCGGAGTGCCCAGCCGCCGCCTCGTGCACAGCACGCAGTACCGCCCACTCGTGGCGGGTCTGGACAAGCAATTTCCCTATCGTGTCGCGGTGATCGGGAGCGCGCAGAGTGCCGCGGAAATGTTCATGGCGCTCCAGACGGATCTGCCCCATTCCCAGATCGCGTGGGTGATGCGCTCGATCGGCATCGGCGCCTACGAGAAAACGAAGTTCACCAACGAGCTGTATTACCCGTCCTACGTAGACGACTTCTTCGAGGCCCGTCCCGACGCGCGCGAGCAACTGCTGCGGGAGATGCACCGGACCAACTACTCGGGAATCGAGCCGCCGTTCGTAGAGAGCCTCTATGACGAGGTCTATCTCGACCGTCTTACCAAGGCCAGCGGTAAGGAAATCATCACGATGACGGACATCAACGCCGCCACCGCGACCGCCGATGAAGTGACGCTTCAGCTGGCCGACCGGAGGACGGGCGCCGTCACGGAGCTGCACCGGGACCTGGTGTTCCTCGGCACCGGGTTCGTCCGCGAGATGCCGGCGCTGATCCGCCGGCTCGGCGACGCCCTTGGCCTGGATGAGATCCAGGCCAACCGCCAGTACCGGCTGATCCTGGACGAGCCGTCCAGCGCCGCGTGCTATTTGCAGGGCGTCAACGACGCCACGCATGGCATCGGTGATCCGCTGCTGAGCGTGGTCGCCTGCCGGGCCGGCGACATCGTGCACGACATCCTCGCCCACCGCGACGGGATGGCTGACGGCGGCGGCGAGGCACACTCGATGGAGCCGCTGGTCTCGGCTGGAACAAGAACGTGAGCTGGAACAAGAACGTGAGAGCACAGATCCCCGTCGAAGAGGCCGAGCAGCGATTGCTGCCCGCGCCCGCCCGCGGGATCGTGGTCGCCACGGCCCTGACCGCCGTCGTGGTGACGCTGCTCGCCGTGGCGTTCGCCACCGGCTGGCTTGCCCCGGCGCACGCGGCCGCTCACGCCAGCGCCGCCGCGAAACCAGCGCCGTCGCCGGTTCAGCTGCTATGGCGGCTGTTCCTCGCGGTAGCCGTGATCGCCGTCCTGGCCAGGATCTGCGGCGTGCTCGCGCGCCGCGTCGGCCAGCCCGCGGTAATCGGCGAGATCGTGGCCGGGCTGATCCTGGGCCCAACGGTGCTCAGCACGCTAGCGCCCGGGGTCATCCACGTTCTCCTCCCAGCTGCGGTGCTGCCGGACCTGAGCCTGCTCGCGCAAGCCGGCCTGGTGATCTTCATGTTCTCCGTCGGCCTCGAGGTGGACCGGGGCATGCTGCGCCTGCACGCCAAGGTAATCGGCGCGGCGAGCCAGGCCATGATGGTCGTCCCGTTCGCGCTCGGCGTGGTGGTTGCCATACCGCTGTACGCCACGTTCGCCGGGCCCACGGCGGGTGTCGTGCCTTACGCCATCTTCGTCGGTACCGCGCTCAGCGTGACCGCCTTCCCCGTGCTCGCCAGGATCGTGCAGGAGTCCGGGCTCAGGGATACCCGCCTCGGGTCGATGGCCATGCTCTGCGCCGCCGTCTGCGACGTGCTCTCCTGGTGTGCCCTGGCCGTGGTGCTCGCGATGACCAAGGCGCAGGGCCCGTGGGCCGCGATCCGGGCGCTGGTCCTGACCGCCGCGCTCTGCGCGGTGCTGCTGCTCGTGGTCCGGCCGCTGCTGGTTGCCCTGACCGGCCGTTACGCCGGCGTTCCGGTGCCCGGCTCGGTGCGCCTCGTGCTCGTTGTCGGCCTCATCTTCGGCCTGGCCGCCGTCACCGACAAGATCGGGGTTCACGACATCTTCGGCGGCTTCCTGGCCGGCCTGGTGCTGCCCCGCGGCACCGTCCTGCTCCGCCCGGTTACCGGGCAGCTCGGTGCGTTGAACCGCGCCCTGCTGCTGCCCGTCTTCTTCGTCTCGATCGGCCTGCAGGTCAATATGTGGTATGCGGTGGCGCGGCCCGCGGTGCTCATCGGCGGCGCGGTGCTGCTGCTGGCCGCGATCGTCGGCAAGTTCGGCGGCACCGCCGTGGTGGCGTCGGCCGGCGGCATGCCCCGCAAGTCCGCGCTCGGTCTGGGCGCCCTGATGAACGCGCGGGGCGTCACCGACATCGTCGTCATCAGCGCTGGCCTGAGCGCCGGGGTGATCGACAGCAATGCGTTCACCGTCCTGGTCATGATGGCCCTGATCACGACCGCGATGGCCGGGCCTGCCCTGCGATGGCTCGGCCTCTGGCAGCCCGCAGGGCAACCGGCCACTGCGCGGTCGGACTCCGGCATGCCAGCAGCGCCCGCACAGATAGGCAGCTGACCATGCTCAACTACGACGGCCGGACGTTCCGGGTCGGCGGCGAGGACGCTACCGAGGTCCCGCAGGCCCGTTACCACCAAGACGACAACCTCATCTGGGGCGAGTTCGCGGGCGGTCACGTGCGCCGCGGGTCGCTGGCGGGCACCTGCTCGCCGGACGGCATACTCCACTTCGCCTACTGCATGGTCTACGACAGCGGCGAGGTCGTGTCCGGCCGCTGCCGCAGCACGCCGCAGCTCCTCGGCGACGGCCGCATCCGGCTGAACGAGGAATGGGAACGCTACACCCCCCGCGCCGACCGCGGGGTCTCCTACCTGGATGAGATACCAGCTTGATGGGACCACGTGTGGTGTGCCCTCTTCAGGAGAAGTACGGCAACTTCCCCGTGCCAAGACGTTGCCATCTCGCCGAGATCGGTGCTGCCGACCGGGATCACGCAGACCGGTAGTCCGGCCAGATCGTGCAGCACCCGGCTGGATGAGCGGTCCTGTATCAGCGGTGCCGCGGTTTGCACTCTCCAATTGTCAGAGGACGGTGCCGATCGTCCTCCGGTGACTACGACGTTGGGAGACAGTGGATGACCAAGCGTGAAGTCGAGCTACTCGCGGTCGGCGCCGGTCCGTCGAATCTCGGGCTCGCGGTGGCACTGGAGGAACTCGCGCCGGACGTGGCGGAGAACACCCTGCTCATCGACCGCAACCCGACGATCGAATGGCAGCCGGGGATGCTGTTGCCGTGGGCCAAGAGCCAGGTGGCGTTCGTCAAGGACCTGGTGACGCTGCGCA
>JBKQQQ010000736.1:0-9668 GCA_052144275.1 Streptosporangiaceae bacterium | reverse complement strand
TTTGCGTCACGCCGCCCGGGCCGACGGTCAGGCCGGTCTTCACCTCGTCGAAGGTGAGCAGGGCATGGTGTTCGTGCAGGAGGGCCTTGAGGGCTTCGAGGTAGCCGGGCCTGGGCTTGATGATGCCGGCGTTCATCATGACCGGCTCGATGATCATCCCCGCGACCTGGTCGTTGTGCTCGTCGAGGAGCCGGGCCACGCTTTCGAGGTCGTTGAACGTGGCGATCAGCGTCAGGTCGGTGATGGCCCTGGGGATGCCGGTGGAGGCGGGGGCGCTGTTGGGCTTGTTTCTCGGCCCGGCTGCGTCCGGATCCGGGGCCACCGAGACTTGCACCGAGTCGTGATGACCGTGGTAGCAGCCCTCGATCTTGATGATCAGGTCCCGGCCGGTGATCGAGCGCATGAGGTGGACGGCGTCCATGGTGGCTTCGGTGCCGGAGTTGGCGAAGCGCCATTTCGGCAGGCCGAAGCGGCTCGCGAGCTCCTCCGCGACCGCGATGGCGTCCGGGGTGGGCTGGGCGAAGTGGGTACCCAGGCCGGCCTGGCTCGTTATTGCCTTGGCGATGGCCGGGTGGGCGTGGCCGGCCAGGGCGGCGCCGTAGCCGCCGTGCAGGTCGACGTACTCGTTGCCGTCGACGTCCCAGACCTTCGAGCCGCGGCCGTGGCTCAGCCAGACCGGCTGCGGCGCGGTGATCTGCCAGCTCGAGGTGACACCGCCGGTGAGGTGGTTCTTGGCCTGCTCGGCCAGGCGCTTGGAGCGCGGCTGGCGGCGGACGAAGATCTCCTCCTGCGCCGCGATGATCTCTTTGAGCTTAGGGTCGGTGGTCACGATGACTCCCGGGCTTGACTGAACGTTCAGTCTAGACTTCAGGCGGGGTGGCCGGCAAGGCCCTTGGGCGGCTCGTTCCGCGCTCGGCGGTGCGGGAAAAATGATTTGCGAATGACTACAGATACTGGCGGGAGTTCATGATGGCCATCACGTTCGGCGAGAACCAGTACGGCAAGGCGGAGGTCCGGCTGGTGCACGTCACCCGCGACGGTGACCGGCACCAGATCAAGGACGTGAACGTGTCGACCGCGCTGCGCGGGGACTTCGCCGCCGCGCACCTGGAGGGTGACAACTCGCACGTGGTGGCGACCGACACCCAGAAGAACACCGTCTACGCCTTCGCCCAGCAGTACGGGGTGGGCGAGATCGAGGCGTTCGCCCTGCGCCTGGGCCGGCACTTCACGGACTCCTTCGCGTGGGTGACCGGCGCGAAGGTCAGCATCGAGGAGTACGGGTGGGACCGGATCATGGTGGACGGCGCGGAGCACGGGCACGCGTTCTCCCGGGCCGGGGGCGGCACCCGGACCACTGTCGTCACCATCGACGGCACGCAGGCCTGGGTGGTGTCGGGCCTCACCGACCTGGTCGTGCTGAAGTCGACCGGGTCGGAGTTCACCGGGTTCCCGCGCGACCGCTACACCACGCTGGCCGAGACCACCGATCGCATCCTGGCGACCGCGGTAACCGCCCGCTGGCGCTATGCGAGCACCGACGTCGACTGGGCCGCGAGCTACGCCGGCGTACGGCGCATCTTGCTCGAGGCGTTCGCCGGCCAGCACAGCCTGGCCCTGCAGCAAACCCTGTACCACATGGGCGAGCAGGTGCTCCAGGCTCACCCGGAGGTGGCCGAGATCAGGATGTCGATGCCGAACAAGCATCACTTCCTGGTCGACCTGAGCCCGTTCGGCCTGCCGAACGACAATGAGGTGTACTACGCCGCGGACCGCCCGTACGGGCTGATCGAGGGCACGGTGACCCGCGACGACGCGCCTGGCCCGGGCCGGGCCTGGCAGGCCGTCCCCGGTTTCTGACCGCCCGGTGACGCGGCCGGCCCGGACGGCGCGAGATCCGCGGCCGCTCTGGCCCTGGGCTGGCGCGGGCCCTGGCCCTGGGCTGGCGCGGGCCCTGGCCCTGGGCTGGCGCGGGATCCTCGCCCCGCTCGTGAGGAGTTATCGTCGCTGGTAAGCGTTATTCATATGCGCGTTATCCACACACGGGAGGCTGGCGGCGGAGGTAGGAGCACAGGTGGCGGAGCCCCGACTGGTGGTCAACGGCCGGACTCGCGAGCTCGGCGAGGTCGGCGGTCACGTGACGCTGCTCGAGTGGCTGCGCGCCAGCGGCCTGACCGGCGCCAAGGAGGGCTGCGCCGAGGGCGAGTGCGGTGCCTGCGCGGTGCTGGTCGCACGTGAGGACGGGGGCGAGCGGAACCGGACGCGCTGGGTCGCGATCAACGCCTGCCTGGTGCTGGCCGCGGCATTCGACCAGCAGGAGGTCGTGACGGCGGAAGGGCTGGGGCGGCCGGGGCGGCTGCACCCGGTCCAGCGCGAGATGGCCGCGCGCGGCGGCTCGCAGTGCGGCTACTGCACGCCGGGCTTCATCTGCTCGATGGCCGCCGAATACTACCGGCCCGGACGGCGGCCCGCCGCATTCGGGCCGAACGGACCCGGCGCGAGCGGAGGGCCGAACGGATCCAGCCCGGGCGACGAGGAGCACGGGCCGAACGGGTTCGACCTGCACGCGCTCAGCGGCAACCTGTGCCGGTGCACCGGGTACCGCCCGATCAGGGACGCGGCCTACGCCCTGGGCCAGCCGGACGCCGACGACCCGCTGCTCGCCCGGCTGGCCGAACCCGCGCCCGCCGCCGCGGTCACCGTGACGGGCGGCACGTCCGGCAGCGCGCGAGGACGCTACGTGCGCCTGGCCAGCCTGGCCGATGCTCTCGGCCTGCTGGCCGCCGAGCCGGACGCGCGGCTGGTGGCCGGGTCCACCGACTGGGGCGTCGAGCTGAACATCAGGCACGCCAGGGCCGCGCTGACCATCGGCATCGAGCGGATCCAGGAGTTGCGCGAGTTCTCGGTCAGCGCCGACCGGATCGACATCGGCGCCGCGCTGAGCCTGTCGGAGATCGAGGCCCTGCTGGCTTCCGGGTCCGGCCGGGTGCCGCTGCTTGACGAGCTGTTCCCGCAGTTCGCGTCCCGGCTGATCCGCAACGGGGCCACGCTCGGCGGCAACCTCGGCACCGCGTCGCCGATCGGCGACGCCCCGCCGGCGCTGCTCGCGCTGGACGCCTCGCTCGTGCTGGCCTCAAGCCAGGGCGAGCGCGAGGTCCGGCTGGACGGGTACTTCACCGGCTACCGGCAGAGCGTCAAACGCCCCGATGAGCTGATCAAGACGATTCGCATCCCGCGGCCGGTGGCCCCGGTCACCGCGTTCCACAAGATCGCCAAGCGCCGGTTCGACGACATCTCGAGCGTCGCCGTCGCCTACGCGCTCCGGCTGGACGGAGGGATGGGCGGTGCCGGCCAGGCAGACGAGACCGGCGAGCCGAGGGTCGCCGCGATCCGGATCGGGCTGGGCGGGGTGGCGGCCACGCCGCTGCGCGCGCGGGCCGCCGAGGACGCGCTGACCGGGCGGCCGTGGACGCGCGAGGTGGTCGAAGCGGCCGCGGAGGAACTGGCCCGGGTCGGCACGCCGATGAGCGACCACCGCGCCAGCGAGGCCTACCGCATCGCGATGCTGCGCAACTCGCTGCTGAAGTTCTTCGCCCAGCACCAGTTCGCCCAGCATCAGTTCGCCCAGGACCAGTTCGCAGAGCATCAGTTCGCAGAGCACCGGGAGGTCCGACCATGAGCGAGCTGGCCGACCGCCCGGAGCGGGCAGTGGTGGGCCTGGCGGTCTCCCACGAGAGCGCCGAAGAGCACGTGACCGGCACCGCGCTCTACACCCAGGACCTGGCCGGCCGCACGCTGGGCACCCTGCACGCCTGGCCGGTCCAGGCTCCGTACGCGCACGCCCGCGTCACCGGCCTGCGGACCGAGGCCGCCTACCAGGTGCCCGGCGTGGTGCGGGTGCTGACCGCCGACGACGTGCCCGGCCTCAACGACGCCGGCGAGAAACACGACGAGCCGCTGTTCCCCGGCGAGGTCATGTACCACGGCCACGCGGTCTGCTGGGTGCTCGGCGAGACCCTGGAGGCGGCCCGGCAGGGCGCGGCAGCGGTCGAGGCCAGTTACGAGCCGCTGCCCGCGCTGATCACCGTGCACGACGCGATCAAGGCCGGCAGCTACCAGGGCCACCAGCGGACGGTCAGCCGCGGCGACGCGGCGGCCGCGCTGGAGCGGGCCGCGTACCGGTTCAGCGGCGAGCTCGAGATCGGCGGCCAGGAGCACTTCTACCTGGAGACCCAGGCCGCGCTGGCGCTGGTCGACGAGAGCGGCCAGATTTTCGTCCAGTCGAGCACGCAGCACCCGTCGGAGACGCAGGACATCGTGGCGCACGTGCTCGGCCTGCCCGCCCACCAGGTCACCGTGCAGTGCCTGCGGATGGGCGGCGGCTTCGGCGGCAAGGAGTTCCAGCCGCACGGGCTGGCCGCCGTCGCGGCGCTCGGCGCCACCCTGACCGGGCGCCCGGTGAGCCTGCGGCTCAACCGCACCCAGGACATCACCATGACCGGCAAGCGGCACCCGTTCTTCGCCACCTGGGAGGCGGGCTTCGACGAGGATAAGCGTCTTTGCGCGCTGCGCGCCACGCTGACCAGCAACGGCGGCTGGAGCCTGGACCTGTCCGAGCCGGTGCTGGCCCGGGCGCTCTGCCACATCGACAACGCGTACTGGATCGGTGACATCGAGGTCACCGGCCGGGTGGCCAAGACCAACCGGGCCTCGAACACCGCGTTCCGCGGCTTCGGCGGCCCGCAGGGCATGATCGTCGTCGAGGAGATCCTGGGCCGCTGCGCCCCTGCGCTCGGCGTCGAGCCGCACGAGCTGCGGCGCCGGAACTTCTACGCGCCCGGCCAGGTCACGCCGTACGGGCAGCCGGTGCGGCACGCCGAGCGGCTCGAGGCGATCTGGTCCCTGCTGGCCGAGCGCAGCGAGTTCGGCCGCCGCCAAGCGGAGGTGGCCGCGTTCAACGCCGCGCACCCGGACGTCAAGCGCGGGCTGGCGATCACCCCGGTCAAGTTCGGCATCTCGTTCAACCTCACCGCGTTCAACCAGGCCGGCGCGCTGGTGCAGGTGTACAAGGACGGCTCGGTACTGATCAACCACGGCGGCACCGAGATGGGGCAGGGCCTGCACACCAAGATGATCCAGGTCGCGGCGACCGCGCTCGGCGTGCCCATGCACCTGGTGCGGCTCGCGCCGACCCGCACCGACAAGGTGCCGAACACCTCGGCCACCGCGGCCAGCTCCGGCTCGGACCTCAACGGCGGCGCGATCAAGGACGCCTGTGACCAGATCCGCGTGCGGCTGGCCACGGTGGCGGCCGGCCAGCTCGGCGTGCATCCGGGCGACGTGCGCTTCGCCGGCGGCATGATCACCGGCATCGGCATCGGCCTCGGCTCGGGCTTGGGGGGGCGGCAGATCGCCTGGGCCGACCTGGTGCGAGACGCCTACTTCCAGCGGGTCCAGCTCTGGGCGGCCGGCTTCTACCGCACCGCCGGGCTGCACTGGGATGCCGAGCGGATGCAGGGCGAGCCGTTCAAGTACTTCGCCTACGGCGCGGCGGCGGCCGAGGCCGAGGTGGACGGGTTCACCGGCGCCTACCGGCTGCGGCGAGCGGACATCGTGCACGACGTCGGCGACAGCCTGTCTCCGCTGATCGACCTGGGCCAGATCGAGGGCGGCTTCGTGCAGGGCGTCGGCTGGCTGACGCTGGAGGAACTGCGCTGGGAGGAGACCGACGGGCCGCACCGGGGCCGGCTCAACACCCAGGCCGCGAGCACCTACAAGATCCCGAGCTTCTCGGAGATGCCGCCGGTGTTCAACGTGCACCTGTTCGAGCAGGCCACCGAAACCGGCGTGGTGTACGGCTCGAAGGCGGTCGGCGAGCCGCCGCTGATGGAGGCGTTCAGCGTGCGCGAGGCGCTGCGGCAGGCAGTGGGCGCGTTCGGCCCGCCGGGCTGGAGCGTCAGCCTGGCCTGCCCGTCCACACCGGAGGCCGTCTACTGGGCGGTCCAGGCCGCCCGCGACGCCGCGCGGGCCGGAGAGCAGGCCGACGCGCCGGCCGCGTACGCGGGGGTCTGACGATGGACTGGCTCGCGGCCGCCCGGCAGCTGCGGCAGGACGGCCAGCCCGGGGTGCTGGTGACCGTGGCCGAAGTACGCGGCCACGCGCCGCGCGAGGCCGGCGCCAAGATGGTGGTCAGCCGGGACCGCACCTGGGGCAGCGTCGGCGGCGGCAACCTGGAGGCGTCCGCCGTCGCCCGGGCCCGGGAGCTGATCGAGTCCGGGGCGACCGAACCAGAGCTGCGCGAGACGCGGCTCAGCCCGCACGCCCGCACCGAGCACGGCCGCCAGTGCTGCGGCGGCGTCGTCCGCCTGCTGCTCGAACCGCTCGCTGTCCGGCCGGTCATCGCCGTGTTCGGCCTCGGGCACGTCGGCTACGAACTGGCACGCATCTTGTCCCGGCTGCCGGTCCGGCTGCTGCTGACCGACTCGCGCGCCGAGCAGCTGGACCGGGTCCGGCTGGCCGACGTGATCGACGGCGTCGCGGACGTCAGCATCCACCACACGCTGCTCGGGGAGCAGGTGCTCGAGCGACTGCCGCGCGGCGCGCACGTGGTGATCATGACGCACGACCACGCGGAGGACTTCGCCCTGTGCGACGCGGCGCTGCGGCTGCCGCAGCCGTTGGGCGGCATCGGGCTCATCGGCTCGAGCGCCAAGTGGGCGCGGTTCGCGGCTCAGCTGGCCGCGGCCGGGCACGGCCCCGAGGCGATCGCCCGGATCACCTGCCCGATCGGCCAGCCCGGGATCCCCGGCAAGGACCCGGCCGTGATCGCCGTCGCGGTCGCCGCCGCGCTGCTGCAAGTCTTGAGCGAGCCGAAGGGCCGCGACGCCGCCTGGACTGACGAGCGAGGGACGAGCGAGGAGGGAAGGCGGCGTCTCGAAGCGGCCCGGAGGCGAGCGAAATGACCATTTATTCCGCTATCGTCGTCGACACGCCGGGCGACCCGTTCGCCGGGGACCCGGGCGACGCGCTGGCCGAGGACGGCGCCCTCCTGGTCCGCGACGGCGTCATCCGCGGCCGGGGCTCGCTCGCCGCGCTGCGCGACGCACATCCCGGCGAGCCGGTCACCCGGCTGGACGGCGGGCTGCTCGTCCCCGGCTTCGTCGACACCCACGTCCACTTCCCGCAGATCCGCGTGATCGGCGGCCTCGGCCTGCCGCTGCTCGACTGGCTGGAGCAGTGCGCGCTGCCCGAGGAGAGCAAGCTGGCCGACCAGGCGTACGCGCGGGCGGTCGCCGCGGAGTTCCTCGACGGCCTCATCGCCGCCGGGACGACCAGCGCGCTGGTGTTCGGCTCGCACTTCGCGCCGGCCATGGACGAGCTGTTCGGCGCGGCGGAGCGGCGCGGCCTGAACATCACCTCGGGCCTGGTGCTCAGCGACCGGATCCTCCGCCGCGACCTGCTGAACTCACCGCAGACCGCGCTGACCGACAGCGCGGACCTGATCCTGCGCTGGCACGACCGCGGCCGGCTGCGGTACGCCGTCACGCCGCGGTTCTCGCTGTCAGCGTCCGACGACATGCTCGACGTCTGCGCGGAGCTGCTCGGCAAGGGCGTCTGGTTCACCTCGCACATCAACGAGAACCTCGCCGAGATCGCGACGGTGGCCGGGCTGTTCCCCGGGGCGCGCCACTACCTGGACACCTACGCCCGGCACGGTCTGGTCACCACGCGCAGCGTGTTCGCCCACAACGTCCACCCCGGCGACGCCGAGCTCGCGCTGCTGGCCGAAGGGGGCGCGTCGGTCGCGCACTGCCCGACCAGCAACTCCGCCTTGGGCAGCGGGCTGTTCCCGCTGCGCCGGCACGTCGAGCACGGAATCGGTGTCGCGCTCGGCTCCGACGTGGGGGCGGGCGCGGGCCTGTTCCTGCCCAAGGAGGCGCTGCAGGCCTACTTCATCCAGCAGCTGCTCGGCGGCGCCGGGTTCCCCCTGACGCCGGCGCACCTGCTGTACCTGGCCACCCGGGCCGGCGCGCGGGCGCTCGGCCTGGACCACCGGGTGGGCGACTTCACGGTGGGCAAGGACTTCGACGCGGTCTGGCTGCGGCCAGCCGCCGGGAGCACGCTGGCGGTCAACCTCCGCCACGCCCGCGACACGACCGACGCGCTGGCCAGGACCTTCACGCTGGCCACCCCGGCGGACGTGGCCGGGGTGTGGATCCGCGGCGAGCGGGCCGCCGTTCAGTCCGCGCGGGACTGAACCCGGGAACCCCGGCGAAGCCCGAAGGCCAGGCTGGCGCGGTACGCCCGCCAGCCGCCGTAGCTGGTGATGTCCTTGTGGATGCCGAGGTCGTGCTGGGTGTCCCGCAGCACCATGGCGAACGACAGCTCGCCGTCGTCGAGTTCGATGATCGAGAGCTCGAGCTCGGGGGGTTCGGTGGCCAGCAGCGCGCTCAGCGGGCCCATGGGCACGTCGTACAGCTCGCCGTGAATCGGCTGGCCGCGGTCGGCGACCGGGTAGAGCGCCGGGAACTCGTCGCGGACCGAGTAGAACCGGTACCGCGGCGCGGTCCACCGCTCGCCGATCAGCGGCACGCCCTCGATCGTGTAGTGCGCCCGCCCGCCGCGCATCCCGTCCCCGTTGAGAAACATCAGAGCCATCCGCGCCTCCGGGCCGCTGGGTCTGCGATCGTGGATCATCCACGATAATTTCCGTGAGGAAGGGCACGCGCCACGGCCCGTTCGGTATGGATAAAAGCGGGCAGACTACCCGGACCGGCGGTACGGCGGGCAGCGGCGCGGGTCACGATCGTGAGGGCGGCGGCCATGCGGCCGCGGCTCATGGTGCTCGACGATGGTGACGAGCGCGCTTGACCCGGAACTCGGGGCCGACGTACTCGACGTGATCAGGGAACTGGCCGAAGGCAGGATGACGATGCTGATTGCTACGCACGAGATGGAGCCCGTGAGGCTACGGTGAGCGAATCGTCGCGTGAGGTTGTTGATTCTGCCGAGGCCTCTACTGCTGATGTAGCTGCTGCGGCTGAGGAGCCTGAGGACGCTCAGGAGTCGGGGGGGCCGTTTTCCGGGCGGACCGCCTGGGCGCGGCGCATGGAGACGCCGCTGCGCACGTTCCTGCGGACCGAGACGGGCAGCGCCTCGGTGCTGGCGGGCGCCACCGTGGCCGCCCTGATCTGGGCGAACATCAGCGTCTCTTCCTACGACACGTTCTGGGCGACGCCGCTTTCCTTCCTGGTCGGCAGCTCGGGCGTGGTCATCGACCTGCGCGAGTTCGTGAACTCCGGGCTGATGGCGCTGTTCTTCCTGGTCGTCGGCCTGGAGGCGCGGCGCGAGTTCGACATGGGCGAGCTGCGGGTGCGGAGCCGGGTCGCGCTGCCGTTCCTGGCCGGGCTGGGCGGCATGGTCGTGCCCATCAGCATCTACCTGCTCTTCAACGCCGGACAGCCGTCCGAGCACGGCTGGGGCATGGCGATGTCGACCGACACCGCCTTCGCGCTCGGCGCGCTCGCCCTGGTCGGCCGCAGGCTGCCCGACCGCGTGCGCACCTACCTGCTCACCTTCTCCGTCGTCGACGACCTGGCCGGGCTCGCGGTCATCGCGATCGCCTACAGCGGGCGCATCCAGGTGATCCCGCTGCTGTTCGGGGTCGG
>JBKQQQ010000735.1:0-6631 GCA_052144275.1 Streptosporangiaceae bacterium | reverse complement strand
AGGAACGTCCGCGCCGGGGACGACGGCGAGTCGGCCGGCGGGTCGGGCATCTCCCACGCGAACGCGGCCGGGGAAACGGACGGCGGGTCGGCCAGCGCCGGCGGAACGCTCGACGACGGACGCCCCGAAGGAGCGGTACCCGACAACGCAGTACCCGAGGACGAGCGCCCCGAAGACACGCCGCCCGGAGGCGCGGTACGCGGAGGCGCGGTACGCGGAGGCGCGGTGGTCGAGGTGTCAGCACCCGACGGCTTCGCGCCGGATTCCGCGGGATCAGCGGCGGCCGTGGCCGGCCGGGCCGGAGCGGACGGCGGCGGGCTGAAGCTGAACGCCGACGAGTCATAGGCGGGAGGCTGATCGGCGACCTTGCTCGCCGAGGTCTCCCGGTCCGGGTCAGGACCCTTCGGCCGGCTGCTGCGCGACGCCCCTATGGTGTCCGCGGGCAGCGCGGGCACGCCGTCGGCGATGGTGGCGTCGGCGGCGGCCGGGCGGGCAGTGTCCTTCGCGGTGGCGGCCAGGCTGCCGTTGGGGAGGGCGTCCTTGCCGCCGTTGGCCGAAGTATCCTTGGCCGAAGTCCCCTCGATCCCGTTACCGGTCGCCGGCGCGCCGTTGGCCGAAGGGCCTGCGGCTGGCGTACCGTCGGGTACGGCATCGTCCGGCGGTACGGCCTGGGCGGGAGCGGACTTGGCTGCGGTCGGCTGCTGCGGCGGCCGCCTGGGCGGTACCATGATGCCGCTCGGCTGCGCGTCCTGCTCGTCACCGATCAGGTCATCACCGGTAGTCCTGGACGTCACGACGGTGGGCGAGCCTCCACCCGAGCCGTCGGGCCTATCTGTGCGCCTGTCCAAGCCGTCCTCCCTCTGGTCCAGACCCTCATGAGGTTATCTCCGGACGAGACGCCCATATGACCGCCTTTGCGAAGAAGGCGGCATTCTGCCGGACTTCACCAGTACTCATGGGACGCTTCTACCCCCGAAACCGTTGCCTTCAGCCTGAAAGTAAGGCGTTCAAACCCGACCTTACACAATCGCCCAGATTATTCTTCTTCCCGATCGCCCTCGTCCACGGGATCCGAGGGGTCACCAGCATCCGTCAGGTCGGCCAGATCCTCGGAAAGGTCCTGGTCAGACTCTTCGCCCGCTGATTCGGCATCGCCTTCGGCCGCGGACTCGGCGTTGCGGGCCAGACCCACCACGCTGTCCCCGGAGGCCAGGTTCATCAGCCGGACCCCCATGGTCTGCCGGCCCGACTGCTTGACCTCGCTCGCGCTGGTCCTGATCACGCCGCCGGCCGACGTTATGGCGAAAATCTCATCGCCGGGCTGCACCATCAGCGCGCCGACCAGCTCGCCGCGGGCCTCCACGATCTTGGCCGTGACGACGCCGCGGCCGCCGCGGCCCTGCACCGGGTAGGCGTCGGCGGGGGTGCGCTTGGCGTACCCGCCGCCGGTGGCCACGAGCACGTCGCCGCCGTTCCTGACCACGTACATGCCGAGCAGTTCGTCGCCCTCGTTGAAGCGCATCCCGATGACGCCCGAGGTGGCCCGGCCCATCGGGCGCAGCGACTCGTCGCTGGCGTGGAACCTGATGGCCTGCGCGCCCTTGCTGACGAGCAGCAGGTCGTCCTCGGGCGAGACCAGCCGGGCCGCGATGACCTCGTCGTCCTCGCGGAGGTTGATCGCGATGATGCCGCCGGACCGCGGCGAGTCGAAGTCGGTCAGCTTGGACTTCTTCACCAGCCCGCTGCGGGTGGCCAGCACCAGGTAGGGAGCCACCTGGTAGTCGCGCAGCGCGAGGACCTCGGCGATCCGCTCGTCGGGCTGGAACGCGAGCAGGTTGGCGACGTGCTGACCGCGGGCGTCGCGGCCGGCGTCGGGCAGCTCGTAGCCCTTGGCCCGGTAGACCCGGCCCTTGTTGGTGAAGAACAAGATCCAGTGGTGGGTCGTGGTGATGAAGAAGTGGTCCACGATGTCGTCGGTGCGCAGCTGCGCGCCGCGGACGCCCTTGCCGCCGCGCCGCTGCGCGCGGTACAGGTCGGTCCTGGTGCGCTTGGCGTACCCGCCGTAGGTGATGGTGACCGCGACGTCCTCTTCGGCGATCAGGTCCTCGTCGGCCACCTCGCCGTCGTAGGCGATGATCTCGGTGCGCCGGTCGTCCCCGTACTTGGTCACGATCTCGGCCAGCTCGGAACCGACGATCTGCCGCTGCCGCTCCGGCGAGGCCAGGATCGACTCGTAGTCGGCGATCTTCGATTCCAGATCGTCGCGCTCGTTGACGAGTTCCTGGCGCTCGAGGGCGGCCAGCTTGCGCAGCTGCATGTCCAGGATCGCGCGGGCCTGGATCTCGTCGATCTCGAGCAGCCCCATCAGGCCCTGCTGGGCCTCGGCGGCCGATGCGCTGGCCCGGATCAGCGCGATGACCTCGTCGATCCGGTCGATGGCCTTGAGCAGCGCGGCGACGATGTGCAGCCGCTCGGTGGCCTTGCGCAGCCGGTACTGGGTGCGCCGGACGATGACCTCGATCTGGTGCGTCACCCAGTACCTGATCATCTGGTCCAGGCGCAGGGTGCGCGGCACGCCGTCGACCAGGGCGAGCATGTTCGCGCCGAACGTGTCTTGCAGCTGGGTGTGCTTGTACAGGTTGTTCAGCACGACCTTGGCGACGGCGTCCCGCTTCAGCACGATGACAAGGCGCTGGCCCCGGCGGTCGCTTGACTCGTCCCGGATATCGGCGATGCCGGTCAGCCGGCCGTCTCGTACCAGGTCGCCGATTTTCTCGGCCAGGTTGTCCCGGTTCACCTGGAACGGCAGCTCGGTGGCGACCAGGCAGGTGCGGCCCTGGATCTCCTCCACCTCGACGACGGCGCGCATGAGGATCGAGCCGCGCCCGGTTCGGTACGCGTCCATGATCCCGCGCCGGCCCACGATCAGGCCGCTGGTGGGGAAGTCCGGTCCCTTGATCCGCGCCGTCAGCGCGTCGAGAAGTTCCTCGTCGGACGCCTCGAAGTTGTCCAGGTACCACTGGACCCCGGCGCCCACCTCCCGCAGGTTATGCGGCGGGATCTTGGTGGCCATGCCGACCGCGATGCCTTCGGACCCGTTGATCAGCAGGTTGGGGAACCGGCTCGGCAGCACCACGGGCTCAGCGGAGCGGCCGTCGTAGTTCGGGCGGAAGTCGACCGTGTCCTCGTTGATGTCCCGCAGCATCTCCATCGCCAGCGGGGCGAGGCGGCACTCGGTGTACCGCATGGCCGCGGGCGGGTCGTTGCCCGGTGAGCCGAAGTTGCCCTGGCCGTCGATCAGCGGCATCCGCATCGACCACGGCTGCGCCATCCGCACCAGCGCGTCGTAAATCGACGAGTCACCGTGCGGATGGTAGTTGCCCATGACCTCACCGATGACCCGCGAGCACTTGAAGAACCCGCGGTCCGGACGGTAGCCGCCGTCGAGCATCGCGTACAGGATCCGGACGTGGACCGGCTTGAGCCCGTCCCGGACGTCGGGCAGGGCCCGGCCCACGATGACCGACATCGCGTATTCGATGTAGCTGCGCTGCATCTCGACTTGGATGTCGACAGGCTCGGTACGGTCGTGCCCGTCCTGCGGGGCATCGGTAACTTCGGTCACTTTCGCAGTCCCAACTTCAACGAAGAAACAGCCGGCCGCCAGCAGGCGGAGGGATCAGATGTCCAGGAACTTGACGTCCTTCGCGTTGCGGGTGATGAACGAGCGGCGTGCCTCGACGTCCTCCCCCATCAGCACGCTGAACAGCTCGTCGGCCTGGGCCGCGTCGTCCAGCGTCACCTGGAGCAACACGCGCTGGGCCGGGTCCATCGTGGTCTCCCACAGCTCGGTGGAGTTCATCTCGCCGAGGCCCTTGAACCGCTGCACCCCATCGCGCGGCCGCGGGTCCTTGCGCCCCTCGGCGAGGCCGGCCTCGATCACCCGGTCGCGCTCCGCGTCGCTGAACGCGTAGCCGGGCTTGACGCCGCGGCCCTCCCACTTGATCTTGTAAAGCGGCGGCTGGGCCAGGTACACGTGCCCGGCCTCGACCAGCGGCTTCATGAACCGGAACAACAGCGTGAGCAGCAGCGTGCGGATGTGCTGGCCGTCGACGTCGGCGTCCGCCATCAGGATGATCTTGTGGTAGCGGAGCTTGGTGATGTCGAACTCGTCGTAGATGCCGGCGCCGAGCGCCGTGATCATCGCCTGGACCTCGGTGTTCTTCAGCACCCGGTCGATCCGCGCCTTCTCCACGTTGATGATCTTGCCGCGGAGCGGCAAGATGGCCTGGAACTGCGGGTCCCGGCCGCCCTTGGCCGAGCCGCCGGCCGAGTCGCCCTCGACCACGTAGATCTCGGACTTCGCCGGGTCGGTGGACTGGCAGTCCGCCAGCTTGCCCGGCAGTGACGTCGAATCGAGCAGCGACTTACGGCGGGTCAGGTCGCGCGCCTGGCGCGCGGCGATCCGGGCCCGGGCCGCCTGGCTGGCCTTGTTGATGATCTCCTTGGCCTCGCCCGGGTTCCGGTCGAACCAGTCCCGCAAGTGATCGTTGCAGGCCTTCTGCACGAACGACTTGGCCTCGGTGTTGCCCAGCTTGGTCTTGGTCTGGCCCTCGAACTGCGGCTCGGCGAGCTTGACCGAGACGATCGCGGTCAGGCCCTCGCGCACGTCGTCCCCGGTCAGGTTGTCTTCCTTCTCGCGGAGCAGCTTCTGGTCGCGCGCGTACCGGTTGACGATCGTGGTGAGCGCGGCCCGGAACCCCTCCTCGTGAGTGCCGCCCTCGGCCGTGTTGATGGTGTTCGCGAAGGTATGCACCGACTCGGTGTACGCCGAGCTCCACTGCATCGCGATCTCGACCGAGATCCCCTCGGCTTCTTCCCCGAAGTCGATGACCGTGCCGTGCACCGGCTCCTTCGAGCCATTGATGTACCGAACGAAGTCGGCGATTCCCCCGGCGTACTGGTATCGCGCTTCCCGCGGTTCGTCCTGGCGCTCATCCGTGATCGAGATGGCCAGGTCCTTGTTCAGGAAGGCCATCTCCTGCATCCGCCTGGACAGCGTCTCGAAAGACCATTCAGTGGTCTCGAAGATCGCGGTGTCCGGCCAGAAGGTAATCGTGGTGCCCCGGTCCTCGGTCGCGGCCCCGCGCTCGAGCGGGCCCATCGGGTCGCCGCGCTCGTAGACCTGCGTCCAGACGTAGCCGTCCCGGTGGACTTCGACCTCAAGCAGCATCGACAGGGCGTTCACCACGGACACGCCGACGCCGTGCAGGCCGCCGGAAACGGCGTAGGACTTGCCGTCGAACTTGCCGCCAGCGTGCAGCGTGGTCATCACGACCTCGACCGCCGGGCGGTGCTCCACCGGATGCTCGTCCACGGGAATGCCGCGGCCGTTGTCCCGCACCCGGACCCCGCCGTCGGCCAGCAGGGTAACGTCGATAGTGTCGCAGTAGCCGGCCAGGGCCTCGTCCACGGCGTTGTCCACGACTTCGTAGACGAGGTGATGCAATCCGCGCTCGCCGGTAGAACCGATGTACATTCCCGGGCGCTTGCGGACGGCCTCAAGGCCCTCGAGTACCGTGATCGAGCGTGCATCGTAGGACAAACCGAACTCCATCCTGCATAAGAAGCGCGCAGCCCAGCCCCCCGGGATGTGGCTATCGTTGCGCTTATTCATTTTACCTGCAGGCACCGACAGCCAGGGTCGTCTTGCCCCACGTGTCGGTTCCTGCTGTTTAGCCGTAGGTGTCGCCAGGCCCCTTGCTGCCGGGTACCCGCCAGCCGCCGCGCTGCCGCGGCGGCGCCGGGCCGCGAACCTTCACCCGCCGGACCGATCCGTCGCCGAGCTCGGTGTTGAGCCGCCGGACGAGCATCGGGGCGAGCAGCCGGACCTGGGTCGCCCAGGCGGTCGAGTCGGCCGTCACCGCGAGCTCGCCGTCGGCGAAGCTGTCGGGGCGGGTGTGCGCCGCCAGGTCGTGGCCGACGATTTCCGCCCAGCGGCCGAACACCGAGCCCATCGCCGCCCGCTGCTGCCAGCCCTGCGTGTCGAGCAGGCCGCCGATCGCGCTGAGCAGCGGCTGCGGGTCTTCCCGGCGGGGGCGCCCGCGAGCGGGCCCGGTCCGGCCGGCTCCCGCCCCGCTCACCGGGCCAGGGCGCGATCCCGTCCCGGGCGAGTCATCCTGGCCGGCCGCAGGCACGCCGGATCGTTCGGGATCATCGGTCTTACCCGACCCTGGCAGGCGCGCCAGGCCGGCCGGCAGATCCCCCCTGGCCCGCGCGTCCGCCTTCGCCACGGCGAGCGCCTCGACCGCCAGCCGCACCCGATCCGGGGCGGCCGGCCCCCGCCCGGGAGCCGGATCCCTAGCTGGCACCGGTGACCACGCCCGCGCGGACGGTGAACCGCGCGCCCGCGAGCGTCTCGGGGACGTCGGCGGGCACCGCGGCGGTGATCAGGACCTGCTCGGCGTCGGCGACCAGGGCGGCCAGCCGGTCCCTGCGGCCCGTGTCGAGCTCGGCGAACACGTCGTCGAGAATCAGCACCGGATCCTCGCGACCCTGTTTGAGCAGCGCGAAGCTGGCCAGGCGCAGCGCGAGCGCGAGCGACCAGGACTCGCCGTGGCTGGCGTAACCG
>JBKQQQ010000734.1:0-3669 GCA_052144275.1 Streptosporangiaceae bacterium | reverse complement strand
TGCTCGGCGTCAGCGGGACCGCGGTCACCGTCGGCGGGGCCGCGCTGAGCGGCGTGGCGGCCGTCCCGGTGGCGGGCGCGGCCGGCACCGCCGGTGTCATCGGAGCCCCCTTGCTCCTGCTGCGCCGGCGCCGTCGAGACCGGCGGCGGTCAAGGCCGCCGTCCTAGGCCCGCTTAGCCGCCGTCGCAAAGGCCTCCCATTGTGCGGAAATGTGATTTACGCAGGCAATTGCCTGGCCTACCTGACCTGCCGCTGGCGCGGGGTTGCCGGTCCAGTGGCCAGGATATGGCGCTAAGCTCGACACGATGACAGTGAACCCCGACGAGGGGCGCGGGTCTGCGTGAGCCGTCTAGGTCCCGGTGCCCTCTCGCGGACGGAAGGGGCGCAGTTGACATCCTCCCCGGCCTGAGGGCGGGGATTCCAGCTACTACGCCGGTTGGAGCAGCAGGTGAGGTTCGCGGTTCACGGGCCGGGCTACCCCGTCGCCTCCCCGCGCATTCACGGCGTGTCCCGCCGCGATGTTCCTGGCCGCGTTCACGTCGGCGTGGCATGGGAGCAGACGGTATCGGGACATGCGAACACACTAGCGAACGCCACTGACATTCCGGGGGAGGTGAAGCGGCGTTTCCTCCCCGGCCCGAGGGCCGGGGTCACCACGCCGCGATCCTGATGGACAATGGGTCCGAGGCGTCCAGTCCCGCCGCAGGCGGGAAAGCCGAAGGTCCGGTGGCGAAGGCCACGGCCGACGACGCGGCTGACGCCAGTGCGACTGCGGCGGAGGCGTCGCCGGACGACGAGGCGGCGTCCACGAGTTCCGAGGCGTCTGGGGCGCGGGCTGGCGGGCGTCGGACGGGTCCGCGCCCGCGCAAGAAGCGGTCGTTCTGGCGCGAGTTCCCGATCCTGGTCGTCGTCGCGCTGCTGCTGGCGGTCGTCATCAAGACGTACGCGATCCAGGCCTTCTTCATACCGTCCGGGTCGATGGAGAACACGCTCGAGATTAACGACCGGGTCCTGGTCAATAAGCTGGTCTACGACGTTCGCGGCATTCACCGCGGCGATATCGTGGTGTTCAACGGGGATGGCTCATGGGACCCGGGGCCGCTGCCTGCCAACACCAATTTCGCTGAGAAGTTCGTCGACGGCTTTGCCAGCATGTTCGGCTTCGGGCATCCCGGAGACATCCTCATCAAGCGGGTCATCGGGCTGCCGGGCGACGACGTGGCCTGCTGCGACGCGCAGGGCTGGGTCACGGTCAACGGCGTTCCGCTGACCGAGCAGTCGTACCTGTACCCCGGCGATGCCCCCTCCGAGATCAGGTTCAACATCGTCGTGCCGCAGGGCCGGCTCTGGGTGATGGGAGACCACCGGCTCATCTCCGACGACTCCCGGGATCACCTCGGCGAGCCCGGCGGCGGCACGGTCCCGGAGAACGCCGTCATCGGCCGGGCCTTCGTCATCATCTGGCCGCCGAGCCGGTGGCGGATACTGCCGATTCCGGCCACCTTCGAGCAGCCGAAGCTGAACTCCGCGGCCGCCCCGCCCGCGGCCGGGAGCGCCAGCACCGCCGGCCTGCTCTCGGCCCGGCTCGAGCCGTCAAGCCCGGCCCTCCCGCTGACGCTCGGCTTCGCCGCCGCCGTCCCCGTCACCTGGCTGCAGCGCCGGGTCCGGCGGCGGATCACCCGGCGCCGGACCGCGGATCACCCGGCGCCGGACCCGGGCCGTCCGGTGAGCTGACGGCGGCGCAGCTCCGGGTAGATCTGCGAGCGACATCAGATCACGTAGCTTTCCCTGGTCTCGGGGGCGAACAGGTCCGCCGGGGCGAGCCGTCGGCGGGCCAGCCCCTGGTCGGAGGAGTACCGCAGGAACGTGCTGAGCGCGGCCTCGTTGCCGGCCAGGCCGTAGCTCCAGAAGTCCGGTCCCATCAGCTCCCGGCAGCGTTCGGCCTCCGCGTACAGCCACGGCAGCATGTACCGGCTCGCCGCCGTCTCGGCCATCCGCCGGGCCGCCGCCTGCCTGGCCTCCTCTAGCGCCTTGAACAGCGACTGCGCGAGCCACGGGCGTGCCTCGTACACGTCGCGGCGGAGCACCACCACGTGCATGATCGGGAAGATCCCGGTCGCCGCGTAGTACTGCTCCTCGTGCCGCTGGGGGTCGGCGAACAGCCGCCGCACCCGGGGGTCATTTTCCCCGAACGGGCGGGGTATCCGCGGTGTGTACAGCGCGTCGATCTCCCCGGTGACGAGCATGTCCGCCAGCGTCCGGCCGGCCGGGATCGGCTCGATCTGGACGCCGGGCGGCGGGTCGTGCGCGACCTTGGCGACCCGGCCGGGCTCGTGCAGGCCGCCGGTGCGGTACCGGACGGACTCGACGGGCACGCCGTGGTGCTCGGCGAGGATGCCGCGGATCCAGACGTTCGCCGTCAGCTGGTACTCGGCCAGCCCGACGACGCGTCCGCGCAGGTCGCCCGGTTCGGTGATGCCGCTGCCCGCGTGGACGTAGATGCCGTTGTGCCGGAACGCCCGGGAGGTGAACGCCGGGATCGCGATGAATGGCCCGTCGTCGAGCAGGCTGATCACGTAGGAGGACAGGGACATCTCGGCCGCGTCGAACTCGCGGTACCTGAGCATCCGGAAGAACGTCTCCTCCACCGGCAGGCTCAGGTAGGTGAGGTCCACGCCGTCCGGCCTGATGTCCCCGTTCGCCAGGGCCGCCGTCCGGTCGTAGTCCCAGCACGCCAGCGTCAGGGGCACTCGCCCGCTCATACTGTCACCACATACGTATCTAACTGCATATGGACGCGCCTCGGCCGCTCTGGGGCCTGGCGGCCTTGACCGCGCGAGGGCGCGAACTGGCGTACCCTGCGGAGTGTCATGACCCGCGATCGTGCTGCGCCGGCCGTCAGCCGCCTGGCCTCTTCAGCGCCCTCAGCCCCTTCCGGCCCGGTAGCCCCGGCCTGGACCCGGTATCCCAGGTATCCGGGGCATACGCCTCGGCGTGACGGCGGGCTCGGCGCCTACGAAGCCGTGCTCGCCCGGGCCGGGTTCGCCCCTGTGGCCGGTATCGACGAGGCCGGACGGGGAGCGTGCGCGGGCCCGCTCGTGGTGGCGGCCGTCGTGCTCGATCCGGCCAGCATCCGGCGGATGCCCGGCCTGGCCGATTCCAAGCTGCTGACTCCGCAGGCGAGGGAAGAAGCCTACGTCGAGGTGCTCCGCCGCGCCATCGACTGGCATGTCGTCGTCATCGGGGCTGACCAGATCGATGCCACCGGGCTGCACGTGTGCAACGTCTCCGGCATGCGCCGCGCCTTCGCGGGCCTGCGCGCCGTGCCAGGGTACGTGCTCACGGACGGCTTCCCGGTTCGCGGCCTCGGCGTACCCGGGCTCGCGATCTGGAAGGGCGACCGGGTCACCGCGTCGGTGGCGGCGGCCTCGGTCGTGGCCAAGGTCAGCCGGGACCGGATGATGCGGGACCTGCACGAACGTTATCCCCTATACGGTTTTGACCGGCACAAGGGATATGTCACCGATGAGCACGTACGCGCCTTGGCTGAGCACGGGCCGAGTCCGGTGCACCGGTACTCGTTCGTGAACGTGACGAGGGCGGCGGGCCTGGTGAATCCCGTGGGCCCGCTGGCACCCGTGGACGCGGCGGAGCTCATGGGCCCCGCGG
>JBKQQQ010000733.1:0-4822 GCA_052144275.1 Streptosporangiaceae bacterium | reverse complement strand
GCGGTGGTCGGGGTTGATGTCGACTACGAGTCCGTGGGGAGCAACATGCTGATGGTGAGCGCCTCCGGGACGGCGGTGAAGCTGGGCTGACCTGGGCGTGCGGACCCCCGTCCCGGATCGTTGCCGGCCGGGCCGGTGACCGGGATAAGAGAACCCATGCCGTAACCGCGAAAGCAACCAGTCATGCCCGCCGCAACCCCAGCCCGCTCGGCCCGCGGGACAAGTCGATCACGACATTCATCGCCTTCAACCCGCTAAAGCGGCGCGCCGGCGCGTCCGGGATGCCGCCGGGCAGATGGGTGTCGGCCAATGTCAGGCCAGCAGCCCGGCCCGGGCCCGATCGGTGAGGGCTTCGGCGCCCATGGAGGCGAAGATGTCATGCGCGGTGCACAGTTGCTGGCGTGTGTCACGGCGAACTGATCGTCTTCGGCCGTGCGATGTTGCGCCGTGACGGTCGCACAAAACAGCGCCACCTCGACGAATACGCCGACCGGCTGGCACCAAGCACCGACAGCAGCCCCTCCAGTACCATTCAGCACACCCGACGCAAGAAATGGGGCAGGACAAGGTGGGCGAGAGGTGGAAGCCCGTCCTGAACGCTTTCGCCATCACCTTCGGCGACCGGTTCCCGGCCGCCGAGACCTACTAACCACGACCGCCGGAAACACCGTTCGTGAGACAGACCCTGGAGTCCGTCAGGGTACGGGAAACCGGTCAGCCAGGGCTCAGGTACCGAACACCTTGGCCTTGGCGGCAGCGAATTCGTCGTCGGTCAGGACGCCTTTCTGATGCAGGTCGGCGAGCTGGTTCAGCTGGTCAATCATCGACGAGGTTTGCGGCGCGGCGGGCGGCTGCTGGTCTTGCGGCGGCGGGGCCTGGTCCTGCTGTTGTTGTTCAAGCTGACTGATGCGCTCGTCCTGGTCCGCCTCCATCTGTGCGTCCTCTGCCTGCCGGTTGGCAACATGCTTACCCGCCAGGTATGCGCCGCCGCCCACCGCGGCCGCGCGCAACAACGGTCGCCGTCGTCTGAACATCACTGTCTCCTTGTCGTTTGCTGCCCACGCCTGCCCGGGGGCTATGTGCCTTCCGGCATCGACAGGCCTACGGCCACGCTCGGCGAACGCCTGCGGGCCCTCGGCATCTACGCCCAGACTGGACGCCGCGCCGCGCTGCTCGACCTGGCCGCCCAGCTCCCCGCCGCGGTCCTAGCCGACCTCCTCGGCCTGCACCAGACGACCGCCGCCAAATGGATGCACCAGGCCGGAGGCGACTGGTCCCGCTACGCGGCAGAGCTAGCCCGCAGCCATCCTCACCAGACCTGACGAATACCTCGCCGCACCCGGTCCCAGATCAGAGGCATTCAGCATGGTTGGTAAACCGCTCCCTACCAGTTTCAACATGGACGTCCCGCAGGAGGTCGTCCGCCGCATCCTCGATCACGATTCGCACGCGATGACAGCGCATTACGCCCGGCTGTCGGACACGACGATCCGCCGTCACTGGGAGAAGGCCCGCAAGGTCAACGCCGCCGGGCAGGCGGTCGCTCTCGACCTCGACGGCGCGCTGGCCGAGGCAGCGTGGGCCAAGCAGCGCATCGGCCGGGCCACCCAGGCGCTCCCCAACGGCTACTGCCAGCTGCCGATGGTCAAAAGCTGTCCGCACGCCAACAGTTGCCTGACCTGCCCGATGTTCGTGACCACGACGGACTTCCTCCCGCAGCATCACGCTCAGCGGCAGGCCACGCTGCAGATCATCACCGCTGCCGAAGCCGCAGGCCATGACCGCGTCGCCGAGATGAACAAGCAGGTCGTCGGCAACCTGGACAAGATCATCACCGCTCTCGGAGCAGACGATGACGGCAAGGAGGAAAGGGCCGCCGGTGCATCCTGACCCGCTCTCCGAGGCTGCGGCCCGGCGGCACGAGCTGACCCGGGCCAAAGCCGTCCAGGCACTGCGCGAGCTCGACCGGGCCGGAACTCCCGTGACGTTCGCCGGGGTCGCCCAGACTGCGGGGATCTCACGGTCGTGGCTCTATACCCAGCCCGACATCAGCGGCCAGATCCGCCGACTGCGAACGAAACCAGATGGCGCCGGCTCCGCCGGCGCCATCCCGGCCGGCCAGCGAGCCACCGACGCGTCGCTGCGCGCGAGGCTCGCAGCCGCCCTCGACCGCAACCGGCAGCTCGCCGACGAGAACGCCCGGCTCCGCCGCCAGCTCGCCCGCGCACTCGGCGACCAGCGATCCGCCCGGACCCGATCAGGTAACGATCCAGGGGACTGAAACACCCTCCCTCAGGCCGCGAGCGTCCCGTCGGCGACACTGTCCACGACGGGACGCCGCAGGTCACGGCCTTGCCTGACGCGGGAGCTAAAGATAACCACGGCTACGCCGCAGACCTTCACCGTGGCCTCCCGGGACGGCGAATTGAAAACCCTCCCGGAAGTTCCCGCCGCAACGGCACACAGCGGGACGCACCGCGCCCGGCCCGTATCCACCAGATTTGAGCCGGTGTCAAAGTCGAGGACGTAACAACGCCGGTTCCTCGCGTACTCCTTTCCGCCACGCTCGCCGGACCCGCCCCATCTGGCAGTACTGGCACGTCCCGGCTTTGTCAGGGCTGGCCGGGTAGCCCCGGTGCATTGCTGCACCGGGGCCCCCTCAGGACCGCGCATGCCACTCGTCGCGGCACACGGCCCAAGCAAGCCACCTGGGCGGTTCAGGTGCCTGGCTTTAGTACGGGTGCCACCGGCTGCCGTCGCTGTCGGCCGCAGGTGTCGTGCACAAGGTGCGTTTGCCCGCCGCGCGCGGCACCGGACGTGTCATGGCAGACCAGGTAGCCCGCCGTGATCGCCAGCCTGGCGACCTGCAAGAACCAGCGTTCCCAGCCCTCCGGGGTCTGCGGAGGCTGGTCCCGGGTCAGCAGGTTCTCCCCGCAGAGAGTGCACCGCCCGTCCTGCCTGGACAGCAGGCGTACGGTGTAGGGATCCAGCGGGGGTTTGACTTTCTGGCGACGTTGCGCCCAGTACCCGGCCATGGCGGGGTCGTCCGGGGACGCCCCGCCCTTGACCAGGGTGTGCCGCACGATATCGGTCCAGGACGGCTTGGGCAGGTAGGCGCCGGTATCCCGGTCGCCGAACACCCACCGGTCGTTCCTGAACTTATTGAACTTCCCGAAGTACCGGCCGGCGATCCAGCTTTTCGGCTTATTCGGGTGATTCCAGCACGCCCACTTGTAAGTGAGCTTCCACAGGTAATCAGTCAGAGCAGCGAACGCCCTGGTCGACACCACCGTCCGGTAATAGGCAACCCAGCCCCGGATAATCGGGACTATTCTCACCAGTACTGCCTGGACGTTGGACCCGCGGAGTGCGCGGAACTCCTTCGCAAGCCTATTGCGGCACCTTTTGATGGCCTTAGCGCTCGGCTTGATGAGCAGCTTGCCGTTCGGGTAGCGGCGGAGATTGAAGCCGAGGAAATCGAACCCCTCGCACAGGTGCACGATCCGGGTCTTGGCCTCATTAAAGGCCAGCCCCCTCGGCTCCAGCCACTCGGCCAGCCGTGCCTTGACCTGCTCGGCCTGCTGCCTGGAGTGGCAGCATACCACCAGGTCATCAGCATATCTCGTGAGCGCCGGGCTGCCCGCCTTCAGTTCCCCGGCATAGATGCCGGTCCGATAGCGGACGCCCGCGGCCTCCTCCAGCCCGTGCAATGCGATATTCAACAGCAAGGGTGAAATAATACCGCCCTGGGGAGTTCCCTCCTCAGTCGGCGCGAACCCTTTCCCGGCCTCGAAAATCCCCGCCTTCAGCCATCCGGCGATCATATCCCGCGCGGGGAAACCGCCGAGTGCCTTCAGCAGGTGCTCGTGGCTGATCTTGTCGAATGCGGCTGCCAGATCAGCGTCTAGTATCCACACCCGCCCGGATTTCCCGTGCAAGGTATTGAACAGCGACTCGATCGCGTCATGGCAGCCGCGGCCCGGCCTGAACCCGTATGAACGCGGCTCAAACCGGGCCTCCCACTCGGGCTCCAGCGCGTTTTTCACCCGGGCCTGATGGCACCGGTCAATTAGCACGGGAATTCCAAGCGGCCGCATCTTTGTCTTATCACCGGCTTTCGGTACGTACACCCGCCGGACCGGGGAAGGCCGGTGCGAACCGATACTGGCGTGCACGCGCACCGCCATCTCGGCCCTGGCCTGGCTGGTCAGCGCGACCAGCCCGTCGATCCCCGCGGTCCTGCGGCCCGTGTTACGCTGCGTCACCTGCCGCACGCTGACTAGCGTATTGCTCCAGCTCCGCAGCGTGAGCTTCTGCAGGTTCCTGGCCAGCGGCCAGTCACCCTCCTGCACCGCCTTGAAGATCCTGCCGCGCAGCCGCCGTACCTGCTCCTCATGACGACGCCAGTCCGCACGATCCCAGGCATCACCATCGAATAGGGGCAGGCCCTCAGGTCCGTTCACCGAAGTGTCCAACGTGCCCGTCAGTTCCGGCATTTACGCTCGCTCTCGCCTCAAAGGCTCACCTGCCCACGTCAGCGCTCTTTCGAGCCCGGTAGCAAGACCGGCATCCGGGCCAGTTATACGAGGACCATCCGGGAGGAGTTCCCGGTCCCGCGGCCCCGCTTTCCTGCCGCCTTTCGGCCGCCCGGCATCTGCTTCTTGGGCACCCTGTCCTGCCAGGGAATTCAGCCCCCCTTACGGTCGGCTTACCGCACCGCCTGCGCATACCCGCGCCTGGGATGCGGACCCATAGCAGGGTTTACACGTTCCGCACGCGTGAGACCCAGACCGGGCCGGGCGCCCTCTCTACCCCGGGGACA
>JBKQQQ010000732.1:0-6326 GCA_052144275.1 Streptosporangiaceae bacterium | reverse complement strand
CGCCGCGGTTGCTTCAGCAGCACGTCGCGCCGCCGGGCCAAGGCGAACATCGGGACGCCGAGGCTCTCGAGCAGCATCAGCCAGCCGATGTAGCCGACCGGGCTGGCCGACAGCCGCACGCCCACGCCATCGACCGTCGTGTAAGCCGCAATGGTCAACCCGGTGCCGACGGCGGCCACGAAGGCCGCACGACCTGGGCGGCGCCCGGCCAGAACCAGCACGGCCAGCCCCGCGCAGACCACGATGACCCCGCCCACCTGGGCCAGCGCGAGATGCTCGTGCACGAAGATCGCGGCCAGGATCGTCACCACCAGCGGCGAGGTACCCCGGGCCAGCGGGTAGACCTGGCCGAACTCGCCCAGCCGGTAGCACCGCATCAGCAGCAGGTTGTAGAAGACGTGAATCGCGACCGACCCCAGCAGGTACGGCCAGCAGTTCGCCCTGGGCATGCCGGTCACGATGACCAGCGGAATGGCGATCACGATGCCGCCCACGCCGATCAGCGCGAAGGCGAGCGTCTGTTCCTTGATGCCATGCGCGATGGCGTTCCAGGTCGCGTGCGTGACGGCGGCGGCGAGCACCGCGAGGGTGACGCTCAGCGAGAGGGTGGTCGACGGGTCCAACGGGGCTCCTCAGGCAGGCTGAAATGGAGCCCTCAGGGCTTCTATCCCGTCAGGTGTTCCCCGGGCCCACCGGCTGTTGTCAGCTGATTCGGCCGGGTCGCGGCGCCGCTCGGTCCAGACCCGGCCGCCCTGATTGTCGTTGTTACCTGGCGGACAGCCAGCGGAACCCTAGACGCAACAACGTGCTAACCCGAGCTTAACCTGTCCCGGCGTGAGCCCGCCTGCCGGTGATCTCACCGGTCTGGAATTCCAGCTCCGTCCGCATGAGCAGCGTGACCCAGGTACGGTAGGGCTTCCAGTTCTCGCTGATCTCCCGCAGCTGCTCGGGCGTGGCCGGCCCGGGCAGCCCGTAGGCCAGCGCGACCGCGCGGGCCAGCCGCGGCTCCTGGCCAGGAACGGCGTCGGGATCACCCGCGCCGCGCAGCAGGATAAGCCCAGCCGAGAAGTCTCCGATGCCGGGCAGCTTCTTCAGGTCGGCCATCGCCTCCTCGTGCGGCATGGCCCGCAACCGGGCGGCGTCGAGCTGGCCGTCCAGGGCGGCCCGTGCCACTGACCGAAGCCATTCCGGCTTGCGCCCGGCCAGCCCGGGGAACATGCCCAGCTTGGCCAGCCGCTCCGGGGCGGGAAAGGCGTGCACTACCCGGCCACCGAAGCTGACTGGCTCGCCGAGCTCTCGCGCCATCCGGGCCTTGACCACCGCAGCCTGCGTGATGCGGATGCGGTGCCCGATGATGGTCCAGGCCGCGGCCTCGTACGGGGACCAGAACCCCACCGGGCGCAGGCCCGGATACCGCCGCTGGACCTCCGCGACCACCGGGTCGCGCTCGCCGACCCCGGGGAACCCCGATCCGTCCACGTCGAGCGAGAGGATCCGCTCGACCTGCGGGCGCACCTCCGCCACCAGGCCGGGTGACGGAGCCTCCGGGCTGACGATCTCAGCCGTCACGCCCGCCAGATCCTGGCGCACCCGGACGCCGACGGTCTCCCAGCTGCCCTCCACCGGGAACGCGAGCTCGAGCACACTAGTTGTTTCGCGGTCGGACCCGCGGTACGACGCGGCCGTGAATCCCTCGAGGAACCTGATGCTCGCCGCGAGCGAGAACGGCCCCCGCGGGACCAGCGTAAACGTCTCCATAAGCCCATCACACCACGCCCCACTGACATTTCCGCTGGCCCGCGTCATGATCGCGTAGACTTTTATCCCGCCGGCGGGGGCCCGGGTTCAAGTCTTCGGGATCATTGAAATGCCCCTGGGAAGCCTGCGCGCATTGACGTGCCTGCGCGCATTGACATATCGCCCCAGCCGGCGTACGTTCAAGGCCGGTCATATACGAGATGCGATACATGGTGTCTACTCCACAAGCCTCCACACCCAACGCTGCCGCGATGCCCAGTCCGGCCTTCCTGACCGGCGCGGCCGGCGCGCTTCCGTCCCGGACGGTCGCGGTGCTCGAGGCGATCAAGCACGCGATCCTGGCGGGCGAGCTCAGACCCGGGCAGGCTCTGGTCGAGACCGACCTGGCCGAAGTGCTCGGCGTATCCAAAACCCCGGTGCGCGAGGCGCTCAAGACCCTGGCCGGAGCGGGCCTGGTCACCATGAACCCGTACAAGGGCGCGGCCGTCCGCGTCGTCGACGGCGAGCAGGCCAGGCACGTGTATGACATCCGCCTGCTGCTCGAGCCCGAGGCGCTCGGCCGCGCCGTCGACGGCGGGCACGGCTGGCGGCCCGCTCACCAGGCCCTTGCTCGCGCCGACAGCGCCGGCGATCAGGCCGAACGCAGCCTGGCTAACCGCGCCTTCCACCGCGAGCTCTACGCGGGCTGCGGTAACCCGCTGCTGGTCCGGATGCTCGACGACCTTCGCGACCAGACGGCCCTGGTCAGCGTCGCGGCCTGGCGGTACGAACCAGACTGGCTCACGACCCCGAGCTGGGAGCAGGAGGCGGCCGAGCACCGGGCCGTGCTCCAGGCCGCCGAGGACGGTGACGCCCAGCGCGCCGCCGCCCTGCTGCGCGGCCACATAGCTTCTTTCGTCGCACGAAATTTCCCGGAACCAGCGCAGGAGAATCACAGATGAGCCTTACCCCCGCCGCCGCGGAAGCCCTGCGGCACGCCCTCGCCACGGTGGTCGTCGTCCCGGTCACCCCGCTGTCCGCCGACGGAGATCCCGACTGGGAGACCTACGCCGCGCTGACCGGCCGCCTGATCGACGGCGGGATCACCGCTATCACCCCGAACGGCAACACCGGCGAGTTCTACGCGCTCACGCAGGCCGAGGCCAGGCAGGCGGTCGAGACGGCCGCGAAGGTCAGCAGGGGACGGGCGGAACTCCTGGCGGGCGTCGGCCACGACATCGCGACCGCCGCCGAGGCGGCCAGGCATGCCGGGGACCACGGCGCCCGTATGATCATGATCCATCAGCCGGTGCACCCGTACGTGTCCGAGGAAGGCTGGATCGATTACCACGCCGCCATCGCCGACGCGGTCCCCGGCCTCGGCGTCGTTCTCTACATCAGGAACGAGCGCATCACCGGCGCCCACATCGCCGAGCTCGCCGACCGGGTGCCAAACGTCGTCGGAGTCAAGTACGGCGTCCGCGACGCGACCAAGTTCGCCGCAGTGGCCAGGGACGCCGGGATCGACAGGTTCACCTGGCTGGCCGGCGCCGCCGAGCTGACCGCGCCCGCGTTCTGGGCGGTGGGCGGGCACGGTTTCACCTCCGGCCTGGCCAACGTCAGCCCCGGCCTGGCGCTTTCCATGCTCGACGCGCTGCGCGCCAACGACTTCGGCTCCGCGATGAAGGTCTGGGAGTCGGTGCGCCGGTTCGAGGAACTGCGCCTGGCCGAGTCCTCGGCCGATAACGTGAGCGTGGTCAAGGAAGCTCTGGCTCAGCTTGGCCTATGCCGCGCCGACGTCCGCCCGCCGAGCCGTCCCCTCCCCGGGAACATCAAGGAGGAAATCACAGGGATCTTGGTCGCTTGGGGCATGAAGTGACAATGAAGAAACCTGAGGACCTGCGCAGCTTCCGCTGGTTCGGCGGCGAGCGCACCGCCGGGCTGCGGGCGTTCGGTCACCGGTCGAGGATGCGGCAGCTGGGGGTGGAGCCCGAGGAACACCTGGGCAAGCCGCTGATCACCATCTTGAATACCTGGTCCGAGCTGAACCCCTGCCACATGCACCTGCGCCAGCGGGCCGAGCAGGTCAAGCGCGGCGTCCTGGAAGCCGGCGGCTACCCGGTCGAGATGCCGGTGGCCACCCTCAGCGAGACATTCCAGAAGCCGACCCCGATGATGTACCGGAACCTGCTCGCGATGGAGACCGAGGAGCTGCTGCGCTCCTACCCGGCCGACGGCGCGGTGCTGATGGGCGGCTGCGACAAGACCACGCCCGCGTTGCTGATGGGCGCGGCCAGCGCCAACATCCCGGCCATCTACGTGACCGCGGGCCCGATGCTGCGCGGCAACTTCCGCGGCCAGCCGGTGGGCAGCGGCACGGACGTCTGGAAGTTCTGGGACGACGCGCGGGCCGGGCTGATCGGCGAGTGCGAGCTGGCCGAGCTCGAGTGCGGCATCGCCAGGTCACCGGGCCACTGCATGACGATGGGCACCGCCTCGACGATGACCTCCGCCGCCGAGGCCCTCGGCATGACCTTGCCCGGGATGGCGTCGATCCCCGCGGTCGATTCCGCGCACTACCGGATGGCGGCGGCCAGCGGCCGGCGCATCGTCGGCATGGTCTGGGAGGACCTCACCCCGGACCGGATCCTCACCCGCGAGGCGTTCGAGGACGCGGTGGCCACCGTGCTCGCACTCGGCGGTTCCACCAACGCGTTCATCCACCTGATCGCGATGGCCGGCCGCGCCGGGATAGAGCTGACGCTGGACGACTTCGACGCCATCTCCCGCCGCGTGCCGTGGCTGGCGAACGTCAAGCCCAGCGGGACGTACCTGATGGAGGACTTCTACTACGCCGGCGGCCTGCCCGCGCTGCTCGGCCAGCTGGCGAAGGTTCCCGGGGCGCTGCACCTGGACCGGATTACTGTCACCGGCGGCCCGTTCGGTCAGAACATCACAGAGGTACCGGTCCACAACGAGGACGTGATCCGGACGCCGGATACCGCGCTGGCCGCCGAGGGCGGGGTGGCGGTGCTGCGCGGCAACCTGGCCCCGGACGGCGCGGTCATCAAGCACATCGCGGCCGAACCGCGGCTGATCAAGCACACCGGTCCTGCTGTGGTCTTCGACTCCTACACTGATCTGCAGGAACGCATCAACGACCCGGCGCTGAACATCACGGCCGACTCGATCCTGGTGCTGCGCAACGCGGGCCCGAAGGGCGGCCCCGGCATGCCCGAGTACGGCATGCTGCCCATTCCCGACTACCTGCTGGCCCAGGGCGTCCGGGACATGGTGCGGATCTCCGACGCCAGGATGAGCGGCACCAGTTACGGTGCCTGTGTGCTGCACGTGGCGCCTGAGTCGTTCGTCGGCGGCCCGCTGGCTTTCGTCCAGACGGGCGATCCCATCACCCTAGACGTGGCTGCCCGGCTGCTTTCCCTTGATATTCCCGAACGGGAGTGGGTGACCCGCTCCGAACAATGGCAGCCCCCGCAACCGAAGTTCGAGCGCGGTTACGGCGCCTTGTACACCGAGCACATCACCCAGGCCAACGAGGGCTGCGATTTCGGCTTCCTGGCCAGGCGCGGCCGCAACCCCGATCCCGACCCGAAGTAATTCTCAGGAGAATTAATGATTCAGGCGTTTGACCCGCGAACCGGAGAGCCCGTGGGGGAGCCGGTGCCCGAGACGACTGATGCCGCCCTCGACGCGGCCGTGGCGGCCGCGGTGGCCGCGTTTCCGGCCTGGTCCGCGTTCGGTCGGCGGGCGGAGGCACTCGAGGCCGTGGCGGATGCGCTCGACGCCCGCGCGGGCGAGATCGCGGCGATCGCCGACACCGAGACCGCGCTCGGCGGCGAGCGGCTCACCGGCGAGATGGCCCGCACCACCGGCCAGCTGCGGCTGTTCGCCGGCGTGCTGCGGGACAGCGGAGGGGGCTGGGGGGGTCGTCCCCCCGGGTCAGCACCCGGTTACCTGGACGCGGTGGTGACTCCCGCCCAGGGGGTCGTCCCTGACCTGCGGCGGATCAACCGGCCGGTGGGCCCGGTGGCCGTGTTCGCGGCGTCGAACTTCCCGTTTGCGTTCTCCGTGGTAGGCGGTGACACCGCCTCGGCGCTCGCCGCGGGCTGCCCGGTGGTAGTGAAGGCGCACGAGGGGCACCCGGTCACGTCGGACGTGACCGCCGAGATCGTCGCCGGGGCGCTGGCCTCCGCCGGGGCCCCGGCGGGGACGTTCGGCCTGATCCACGGGGTGCAGGCCGGACTGAGGCTGCTCCGGCATCCGGCCGTGGCCGCGGCCGGGTTCACCGGGTCGACGGGCGGCGGCCTGGCACTGGCCAAGATCGCCGCCGAGCGCCCGGTCCCCATCCCCTTCTACGGCGAACTCGGCTCGGTCAACCCGTGCGTCGTGCTGCCCGGCGCGGCGTTCTCCCGCCCGGCCGCGATCGCCACCGGGTATGCCGGGTCGCTGACACTCGGCGCCGGCCAGTTCTGCACCAACCCCGGCCTGCTGTTCGTCCCCGAGGACGTGGGCCTGCTGTCCGCGATCGCCGAGGCGGTCGGCGCCTCGGCCGGCGGCCCGATGCTGAC
>JBKQQQ010000731.1:0-5558 GCA_052144275.1 Streptosporangiaceae bacterium | reverse complement strand
CGCCCGGCGCGCCCGCGCCGTCCCGAGCTGGACAGCTTCCGCTGATCCATAAGGTCAATGCGGCATGGCCGTCAGGTACTGCGCGGGGCCGTCTTCCCGGCTTCCATTGTCCCGCTCCCGGGCGCCGCCCCAAGGCCGCCTTCGGCGTCGCTGCGCGATCGGCTGCGCCGAGCCTTGGCCCGGTGCCCGGGAGCCTGGGATCTGGCGCCTGCGGAAGGACGGACCAGGCTGGCAGCGGCCAAGCGGCACATCCTTGTCCGGGTGCCTGCGCGGAGCCTATAGTCCGGGGCATGCCTTCGCAGCGAGAGCAATCGAGTCCTACTGACATCCAGGCAGCGTTCTTCGGGGGTGTCCCGATGGGACGCTGGCAGGAAGGGCTGATGTTCGGGGGCATCAACCCGACGCCGGGCCTGAGAAGCGCGGCGAACTGGTTCCCGCGGACCGAAGAGGTCGGGCCTGATGAGTTGCGGATCACGTTCATGGGGTCGGCGCCCTTCATCCGGCCGGGCCAGATGAACACGTCGATCTTCATCGAGCTGGGCAACGGCGACAACTTCGTGTTCGACCTCGGCGAAGGGTCGGTGGCGAACTACATCTCGGCCGGGCTGGCGCTCAACCAGCTCGACAAGATCTTCATCACGCACCTGCACGTGGACCATTTCGGCGCGTTGCCGTACCTGTACATGTTCGGTGGCTGGGCGGGGCGGTGGCACAAGCCGCTGCGCGTGTTCGGCCCGTCGGGGCGCAGCCCGGAGTACGGCACGGCGCACATGGTGGAGGGCATGAAGCAGATGCTCACCTGGCATCGCGACGCGTTCAGCGTGTTCCCGGTCGGCCAGGCCCACGACGTCGACATCACCGAGTTCGACTTCCGCGACAACGGCGGCGTCTGCTACGACGAGAACGGCGTCAAGATCATCCACTGGCAGCGGTCACACGCCAAGGACGGCGCCTCGGCGTACCGGCTGGAATGGAACGGGCTGAAGGTGGTGTGGACCGGCGACGGCCGCCCCTCCAAGCTCGACGCGCAGTTCGCGGCGGGCGCCGACGTCTATATCACCGAGACCCAGCCGGAACTGTGCGCGATCAGCTCGGGTGTCCAGGGGGTCCCCCCGTTCCTGGGCCGCTACACCCTCGACACGCACCACACCCCGGGCTACGCCGCCGGGTACGTCGCCAGCCGGGCGAACCCGCGGTTGTTCATGACCACGCACATGCCCTTCGATCCGTACATCAACGCGGAGACCGTGGCCGAGGTGCGCCAGCACTGGAAGGGCCCGTACCACTTCGGGGCACCCGACGGCGTCGTCGTCAACGTCACCAAGGACGACATCTGGGTCCGCGAGGGCGTGCTCCCGGACTATCCCAACAGCCGGTCGCCCCAGTTCGACTTCGACGACGGCCAGCTCGTGGTGCCGCATCCCCCGACCAGCCGCGCGGAGATCCAGGAGCCGTTCATCCGCGACCAGGAGATCGATCCGGAGGAGTACTACCCGGATGGTTACCACCCGCAGCTGCTGCCGGAATGGCCGGTCAAGGACGACCTCGTGGTCCCGATGGAGATTATGCCCGACGCCATGCTGCAGAGCATGGGGGCCGCCTGGCGGCACCGGCAGGCCTACAAGAAGCAGCACCTCGACGCCCTTGCTGCCCCGGACGCCTGAGCGGCCGTGACCGGCCCCGGTCCGGTCGACGATCTCGACTGGCTCCTGGCACCGGCCGAGCCGGCCGACGCGGCGGGGGCAACGCCAGTCACCGTGCTGACCGGGTTTCTCGGCGCGGGCAAGACCACCCTGGTCAACCGGATCCTGGCCGAGGCCCACGGACTGCGCATCGGGGTGATCGTCAACGACTTCGGCGCGGTCTGCATCGACTCGGAGCTGATCATCGGCGTCGAGTCGGGCACCGTAAGCCTCGCCAACGGGTGCGTGTGCTGCGAGATCCGCGGCGATCTCGTCGCCGCCGTGGACAGTGTCCTGGCCCAGGACCGCGAACTCGATGCGCTCGTGCTCGAAGCCAGCGGGGTGGCCGAACCGAGCGGCGTCGCCCGGACATTCACCTCCGAAGTGTTCCGATCGCCGATCCGCCTGGACGGCATAGTCGCCGTCATCGACGCCGAACAGCTCCCCGCCCAGGCCCAGGACCCCACGACCCGGGATCTGGTGTTCGGCCAGATCGGGTACTCCGATATCGTCCTGCTCAACAAGATCGACCTCGCCGACCGGGCCCAAGTCGACGCCGTCCGCGACTTCGTGCACGACCGCCTTCCCACGGTCCGCATCATCGAGACCAGCCACGCACAAGTGCCCTTCCACCTGCTGCTCGGCACCGGACCAACCGAAACGGCGGCGACCGCCGACCATGGAACCGACGACGGCCATCACCGTGGATCCGGCGCTTTCCAGCACTGGACCTACACCCGCGACGGCGCCGCCGACATCGACGCACTGCTCGCGTCGATCCGGCTTCTTCCCCGTTCGGTCTACCGGATCAAGGGGTTCGTCCACAGCGCCCACGATCCCGGCCACCGATACCTGCTCCAGGCAGTCGGACAACGCGGCGAGGCACACCGGTTCGACGAGTGGGCCGACCGGCCCCCCAGCACCGAACTCGTCATCATCGCCGACCGATCCGGCATCGACCCCACAGCCATCAACGGCCAGCTCGACGCCTGCCTCACCGATCAGCCACACCGCCGCCCGTGAGACCTCAAATCGCCCGTACGCACGTGACACGCTCGTAATGCGTAGGTCGCTGGGTGGTGATGAGGACCAGGATGATCGGTGCCCGGCCGCGCACCCGATTGGGGTGAGTGCAACTCACCCTGCTCCGTGATTCCCAAGAAAGATGGCAAAGCCCGCAGATGTAACCGATGAGACCTACGCGATCACCGTTCGTGGTGTCGCAGGCCCCTGGGTACGGGCGGCCTTCGACGACGTGCAAGTGAGCGTGGCGGGCGATACGACGGTGCTGCGGCGCGCTGGGACCGACCAGGCGGCTCTGCACGGCCTTCTCAACAGGATCAATAACCTCGGGCTCGAGGTCATCGACGTTCACCGGGAACCGCCGGAACCGGCGTGAGGAACGAGATGGCCAGGCTTGCGGGTCTCCGATGGATAAGGCCTAAACCAAAAGGCATCAGCCGTCACCGCACCCGGATCACCATCTTGGCGCACGCGGCCCGGCCAGCAGTACGGTAGGTCCGGATACTCGATGGTGCCGAGACTCGTCGTGTGCCAAATACATGCGCAACCCGGGAGCGCCAGTGGCGTTCGCGCTGGTCACGGCCTTGATGGGAAGGGTCTGTAAAACCGTCGGCTTAGATCCAGCGGAATGAAGACCTCGCCGCGGAAGCACCTCACGACTAGACGACACCTAGCCCATCCGGCTAGTGTGTGTATAGAGGAAACATCCCCCTAGTTAGTAATCATTTATACGGATAATAGTCGTACATTCAGGCCAGTTGCAATCACGGTATTGGATACCGCCCTGCGCCCTTCAACTGCAATAGAGGCGCCCGGTCCGTCAGCTTCACAATAAGCTACGCGCCAGCCGCCTGAATTTACCGGCGCTCCCCGCGATATTGAGCATGTGCGGCATCGAGATCAGTCAGGTGCCAGCTCGGTCGCGCGGCGTGCCTCAGCCTCCGCGTCATCCCGCCGGTCCGCCTGCCAAAGGACGCGGGCTAGCGTGTCGTGGTAGTCGGCGGTGTCGGGTGCCAGCTCGATGGCGCGGCGTGCCTCAGCCTCCGCATCCCCCAGCCGTCCCGCATGGCTGAGAACGCGGGCTAGCCTGTCGTGGTAGTAGGCGGTGTCGGGTGCCAGCTCGATGGCGCGGCGTGCCTCAGCCTCCGCATCCCCCAGCCGTCCCGCATCACCGAAAGCGCGAGCCAGCGTGTCGTGGTAGTCGGCGTTGTCGGGTGCCAGCTCGATGGCGCGGCGTGCCTCAGCCTCCGCGTCATCCAGCCGTCCCGCATGGCCGAGAAGGCGGGCTAGCCTGTCGTGGTAGTCGGCGTTGTCGGGTGCCAGCTCGGTCGCGCGGCGTGTCTCAGCCTCCGCATCCCCCAGCCGTCCCGCCTCCCAAACAACGCGGGCCAGCGTGTCGTGGTAGTCGACGATGTCGGGTGCCAGCTCGATGGCGCGGCGTGTCTCAGCCTCCGCATCCCCCAGCCGTCCCGCATCGCCGAGAACGAGCGCCAGTATGCCGTGGTAGTCGGCGGCGTCGGGTGCCAGCTCGGTCGCGCGGCGTGCCTCAGCCTCCGCATCCCCCAGCCGGCCCGCCTCCCAAAGAACGCGGGCCAGCGTGTCGTGGTAGTCGGCGGTGTCGGGTGCCAGCTCGGTCGCGCGGCGTGCCTCAGCCTCCGCATCCCCCAGCCGGCCCGCCTGCCAAAAAACGCGGGCCAGCGTGTCGTGGTGGTTGGCGGTGTCGGGTGCCAGCTCGATGGCGCGGCGTGCTTCAGCCTCCGCGTCATCCAGCCGGCCCGCATCGCCGAGAACGCGGGCCAGCCTGTCGTGGTAGTCGGCGGTGTCGGGTGCCAGCTCGGTCGCGCGGCGTGCCTCAGCCTCCGCATCCCCCAGCCGGCCCGCCTGCCAAAGAACGCGGGCCAGTATGCCGTGGTGGTTGGCGGTGTCGGGTGCCAGCTCGATGGCGCGGCGTGCCTCAGCCTCCGCGTCATCCAGCCGGCCCGCCTGCCAAAGAACGCGGGCCAGCGCGTCGTGGTGGCCCGCATCAGCGTCACTCAACGTGTCCCCATTTTGCTATCTCCGATGGCGGCAGATTAGCCGCATTCCAGTACCACTGGAGGAATGCCCGTCGGGCAGCGTGCCCAAGCCCGCCCGGCGACAGGTCGCCCCCCAAGTGCTTGCCGATTTCGCTGCCATGCGGGCTGGATCGGCTAGTGTGCTTAGAGGAAGCATCCGCCCAGGTAATAGTCATACATGCGGGCCATGTTCGGCGTCGTCACATCCAGCCCCAGCGGGACCCCCTGTGTCCGGGTCACGAAACCAGCGTATGGGCGCAAATGACGCCGGCGGACTGGTTTCCGGGCAGCAGGTCACCGGCCAGCGACTCCGCCCTGTCCAGGTATTTTTATGCCGAACGGGACTCGGCATCCGCCCTGGTCAAGTCCCAGGAAATCTTCGGTTACGCGGTGGCCACCGCCACCTATCCGCGCGCCCGGCCACCGCTCGGAAGCTGGCTACCGGCTCGGGAGCGATCGCGGTAGCCCGAACCATGGGAGCACGCTGGCCTCGAAGCGGGTCATGGCGCAGATCCGGTCGCCGGTGAGGGTGAGGACGTAGAGGCCGGTCCCGTGGCGGATGCCGGCAGGGGCGCGCAGGTAGGCCCCGAACGCCGGCTGGCCGTTGGCTCGCGCCGGCACGAGGTCGAACCTGCGGCCCGCGCCGAACAAGCCGGCGCAGAAGCGGGCCACGACGTCCCGGCCTTCGTACTCGAAGGGCATCGGCGGCATCGACATGAAGACGTCGCCAGTCAGCAGGGCCACCAGCGCACCGAGATCGGCGGACTCCCATGCGCGGACGAACTTCGCCACGATCGCC
>JBKQQQ010000730.1:0-6687 GCA_052144275.1 Streptosporangiaceae bacterium | reverse complement strand
TTCTGATCTTCTCCGACTACGCGCGCGGAGCGATCAGGCTGTCCGCACTGATGGAAATCCCGGTGCTGCACATCTTCACCCACGATTCCATCGGTGTCGGCGAAGACGGGCCCACTCACCAGCCGGTTGAGCAGCTTGCCTCCCTGCGGGCCATGCCAGGCCTGCTGGTCTTCCGGCCGGCCGACGCGAATGAGGCGGTCGAGACCTGGCGTATCGTGGCCGCGCTCCGCCACGAGCCCGCCGCGCTGATCCTGTCCCGCCAGGCGCTGCCGACCCTGGACCGCTCACAGCTCGGCGCCGCATCAGGAGTCGCGAAGGGCGCATACATCCTCGCCGACCCGGGCGGCGGCGAGCCTGATGCCATCCTGCTCGCCACCGGCTCGGAGGTGCACCTGGCGCTGGCCGCCCGCGATGAGCTGGAAGCGGGCGGCATCTCCGCGCGCGTGGTCAGCATGCCGTGCTGGGAGCTTTTCGACAGGCAGCCGCGGGAATACCAGGATGCGGTGCTTCCCCGCGCGGTGAAGGCACGGGTTGCCATCGAGCAGGCCTCGACACTCGGCTGGGACCGGTATGTCGGCGACGGCGGCGCCGTTATCGGCATGCACACGTTCGGCGCTTCCGCGCCACTGAAGCAGCTGCTCACGAAATTCGGGTTCACGCCCGAGCGGGTCGCGGAGGTCACGCGCGAGCGCGTGGCCGCGGGGAGGAAAGGCGCATGAAGGCGACGGAAGCGCCGCCAGGTCGCGTCCAGGGCCAGCAGCGTCCCGATGGCCTTCAGCTCCTCGGGCAGGTCCCGCAGGCTGAAGACGACCAGGTGCCCGGCGGGGCGGGTCGTGGTCGGCGCGGAGAACAAGGCAGAGTGGGTGCCACTGCCTTTTCGAGGAGCGACACGATCACCTGGGGGCTCTTCGGCCTGGCATGGGGGGCCATCGTCGGCTTCGCTAGCCACGGCGGCGTGCTCAGTTCGGTCAAGAGCGGGCTGGTCACCGGCATTCTCTGGGCCGTTTTCGGCGTGGTTGCGGGCGCCCTTTACGGCCTGTGGGCGGGGCGCGCAGTGTCCGCCCGGCGGCTGAAGGGGGTCGGCCCGCTCGTGCCGCCCGGCACCTCCCTCGTGGTCGCCTGGGCCGAAGGCGCGCTTGGCCAGGACACGATCGAGCAATGGCCCGGGCCCGGATCGCAACGGCTGATCCTGCGGTTCAACCCCGCCGGGCACGGCGCCCTGCTGGAAGTGTGACGGCCATGATGAATGCGTGGCGAGAAGCCGGCCGCGCAGGGAGCGAAGACAGCCCCGTGGCGGCAGCCGGGGAGACGATGCGGATCCGCCGACAGGAAAGGCACCGGGCAACAGGATGACTCTCGCTGCCGGGTTTTGCGTCGCATTCGCGGGGTGCTGATGGCGGTGATTATTGGCTGTTAACGGATTTCCACCTAGGTGAAACCGGCTGGCAGGTGATGCCGGGTCGCCGCCTGGATTTTAGTGTGCATGGTGGTGGACAGTAACCGGGCGCAACGCCACAGGTGTGCCTGCCCGCGAGCCTTCAGGGGTGCGGCATGAGTGACAGCAGGCCGAACATCGTGTTCCTTCTGTGTGACAACGTCGGGTGGGGTGACTTCTCCTGCTACGGCGGGATCACCCCGACCCCGCGGATCGATGCGCTGGCCAGCGAGGGGATCCGGTTCAAAAACTACATCGTCGAGGCGCAGTGCACCCCGACGCGGTCGGCGATCCTGACCGGCCGCCAGTCGGTGCGTTGTGGCACGTACACGGTGATCCCCGGCCAGGGGAAGCTCGGCCTGGCGCCGTGGGAGTACACGATCGCCGAGCTGCTGTCGGACGCCGGCTACGCGACGTCGCTGTGGGGCAAGTGGCATCTCGGCGACACCGAGGGGCGGCTGCCGACCGATCAGGGCTTCGATGAGTGGTGGGGCTACAAGAACAGCGCTGATGAGACCGCCTGGACGTCAATGGCGCTGTTCAACGCGATCGCCAAGGCGAAGGGGATCGAGTCGCCCAAGATCTGGGAGGGCAAGAAGGGCCAGAAGTCCACCGCGGTGCGTGAGTTCAACATGCAGGTGCGTCCGCTGCTGGACGAGCTGATCGTCGGCAAGGCGACCGACTTCATCAAGCGGGCTGCCGCGGGGGACAAGCCGTTCTTCACCTATATCGGCCTGTCCCACGTGCACCCGCCGGAGAAGGCGCACCCGGACTTCGACCAGACCGATCCCACGCGCCTGGGGCTGTATGCGGACCTGATCGCGGAGATGGACTACCGGGTCGGGCAGGTCGTGGACTGCGTCGAGGAGGCCGGGATCGCCGACAACACGGTCATCGTGTTCTCCAGCGACAACGCGAACGCCCATATCCCCGCATTCGGCTTCGGCGGTTCGAACGGCCCCTGGCGCGGGGACTTCTTCACCCCGCCCTCGGAGGGCTCGATGCGGGTCGGGGCCATGGTGCGCTGGCCCGGCAGCGTGCCGGCCGGGCTGGTCACCGAGCAGATGCTGTCGGCCCACGACTGGTACAAGACGTTCGCCGCCCTCGCCGGAGCGTCGGACAAGGTGCCCGCCGACCGCCCGCTGGACGGCATCGACGCCTCGCCGTTCCTGCTCGGCAAGAGCGAGCAGACCGGCCGGGAGGACATCCTCTTCTTCGGGCCGGACGGGCTGCCGATGTCGGTCAAGTGGAACAACATCAAGATATGGCTTCGCTACAGCGAAGGCGTCGACAAGCCGATCGTCGAGCCGCAGTTCCCGCTGATGTACGACCTGGGCAGCGACCCTGGCGAGCAACATGGTCTCTTCGCGGACAGGATGGACCAGCTCTGGGAGTTCGGCATCGCGCTGAAGATCCTCGACGAGTACGAGAAGAGCATCGTCCAGTACCCGAACATCAAGCCCGGTCAGGAGTTCAACGGGTATCCATCAGCGAAACCCGCGGGAGGGAGCTGACGATAGTTCTGGTAGCGGGCCAGTGAAGTAAGCCGAACGGCCGGTTGCGCGAGTCGCAGTCCCAGGAAGCCCATCCGCACCCCCAGGCTTCCCGGGACCGTCATCGGAAGCGCCGGGCCACCGGCCTGATGAGGATTGAGACACGACGTTCTACGAACCGGTCAGCGCAGCCGATCGCGCAGCGACACCCGGAGGGTGCCCTGGACGCGGCGTCCGCGAGCTGGACAATCGGGAGCGGAAGGCGGCTGTGCGCTGCACGGGCCTGCGTGACTTATGAGCCATCCTTGATCTGTGTTGTGGGTGCCGAGGTGTGTCCTGAACGCAAGGAGGACCTGATGTAGGAGCGGTGCTTGCCCCGGCGGCTGCCAGCGAAACAGGAACCCTCCGGGGTGCCGCGTGAGCGGCACGGCAGGAATCCTCGCGCCTTCAGGCCGGGGAGGACGTCAACGGCTGACCCGCTCGATCGCTAGGTCCCTGGCCGCGTCGCGGGCGCGGAGGACCTTCTTGTCGAACTTGCCGACCGCCGTCTTCGGGATCTCGGCCACGAACGCCCAGTTCTCCGGCACCTGCCAGCGGGCCACCCCGTTGCCGCCGAGGAAGTCCGCGAGTTCGGAGGCGTCGGCCTTGGCGCCTGGCCGCAGCACCACGCAGGCCAGCGGCCGCTCGCCCCAGCGCTCGTCGCGGATCCCGATCACCGCGGCCTCCTGCACGGCCGGGTGCGCCATCAGCCGGTTCTCCAGGTCGACCGAGGAAATCCACTCCCCGCCCGACTTGATGACATCCTTGATCCGGTCGCTGATGCTGAAGAAGCCGCGCTCGTCCAGCGTGCCGACGTCGCCGGTGCGCAGCCAGCCGTCACGGAACTTCTCCGGGGCCGGGTCGTGGTGGTAGGACCCGGTGACCCAGGGCCCGCGGACCTCGATCTCACCCTCACTCACGCCGTCCCTGGGCAGTTCCTGGCCGTCCTTGCCGATGATGCGCATCTCGACCCCGTGGATGACCCGGCCGGCGCGCATCCGCCAGTCCAGGTCCTCCTCGGTGCCTTCCTCGACGCCGGCGGGCGGCAGCGCGAGGCCGCCGACCGGGCTCATCTCGGTCATGCCCCAGCCCTGGACGATCCGCAGCCCGTAGCGCTCCTGAAACCGCTCGAGCATGACCCGCGGCGCCGCGGCTCCGCCCGAGTTGCCGATCCGCAGCGACGACAGGTCGATCTCATGGTCCTGGCCGTAGTCCAGGATCGCGTTCCAGATGGTCGGCACCCCCGAGGTGACCGTGGACCGTTCGGTGGCGATGAACGTGGTGAGGTGCTCGGCCTGCAGGAACGGGCCCGGCATGTGCAGCGTGGCGCCGGACAGGAAGGCGGCGTACGGCAGGCCCCACGCGTTGGCGTGGAACATCGGCACGATGGCCAGCGCCCGGTCCGCCTCGGTGATGCCGTGCACGGACGCGGCCATGACCGCCGTCGCGTGCAGGTAGGTGGACCGGTGCGAGTAGACGACGCCCTTCGGGTCCCCGGTGGTGCCGCTGGTGTAGCACATCAGCGCCGGCTCCCGCTCGTCGAGCCCGGGCCAGTCATAGCCGGGCACCTCGGCCGCCAGCAGCTCGTGGTAGCGCAGCACCGGCACGCGGTCGCCGAGCGCCGCGGCACTCGCGTCGCTTGAGGGGCCGGTGCCGTTGACGATGAACGCCTCGACCGTGGGCAGCTCATCGGCGATCTTGGCCAGCAGCGGGACGAGCGAGTCGTCCACGATGATGATCCGGTCCGCGGCGTGGTTGACGATCTGGGCCACCTGGGCGCCGGGCAGCCGGATGTTGAGCGTGTGCAGCACCGCGCCCATGCCGGGCACCCCGAAGTAGGCCTCCAGGTGCTCCTGGTTGTTCCAGCAGAACGTGGCCACCGGGTCGTTCGGCCCGATACCAAGCCGGGCCAGCGCCCCGGCCAGCCGCCCGGCGTTCTGCCCGACCTGGGCGTACGAGGCCCGGCGGGGCACCCCGCCGGTCCAGGTGACGCATTCGCTGGCGCCGTACACGGAGATACCGTGCCGCATGATCGCGGGAATCGTGAGCGGAAATTCCTGCATGGTGCTGCGGATCATCAGAGCCCTCATCCTCGCTGGCAGCGGAACTTTCTCGGCGGTACGGTAAGACCGCACCGCGACCTACGTCAATTGTCCCGCGCCCTGTTGCAGTGATGGAGAGCGAACTCAATGCCACGCCAGATCGTCCTCGCCTCGCGGCCCTCCGGCTGGCCGACCGCCGCCAACTTCGCGCTGACCGAGACCGGCCAGCCCGAGCTAGCCGACGGGCAGGTCCGGGTGCGCAACCTGTTCATGTCGGTCGACCCGTACATGCGCGGCCGGATGAACGACGTGAAATCGTACGTGCCGCCGTTCCGGCTGGGCGAGCCGCTGGAGGGCGGCGCGATCGGCACGGTGATCGAGTCCCGCTCGCCGGACCTGGTCAAGGGCGACCTGATCCTGCACATGCTGGGCTGGCGGGACGAGGCGGTCTTGCCCGCCCAGCAGGCCCGGAAGGTGACCCCAGCGGCGGGCCTGTCCCCGTCGGCCTATCTGGGCGTGCTCGGCATGCCGACGCTGACGGCCTACGTGGGCCTGCTCGACATCGCCGCGCTGAAACCGGGCGACGTCGTGTTCGTCTCCGGCGCGGCCGGCGCGGTGGGCAGCATGGCCGGCCAGATCGCCAAGCTCAAGGGCGCCGCCCGGGTGATCGGCAGCGCGGGCAGCGACGAGAAGATCCGCTGGCTGCGCGAGATCGGCTTCGACGCGGCCTTCAACTACCGGGCGCGCTCTGTCGTCGAGCAGTTGCGCGAGGCCGCGCCCGACGGCATCGACGTCTACTTCGACAACGTCGGCGCCGACCACCTGGACGCCGCCCTGGTGATGCTCAGCCCGCACGGCCGCGTCGCCATGTCCGGCGCGATCGCCCACTACAACGCCACCGAACCGCCCGTCGGTCCCAGCAACCTGGGCCTGGTCATCACCAGGCGGCTCACCCTGCGCGGCTTCATCGTCAGCGACCACCAGCACCGGATGCCCGACATGATCGCCGACGTCACTGCCTGGCTCCGCGACGGCAGGCTCTCCCACGCCGAAACCGTCGTCGACGGCCTCGACCACGCCCCCGACGCCTTCATCAACCTGCTCCGCGGCGCCAACACCGGCAAGATGATCGTCCGCCTCTGACCCGCCGACCTCCCGCCCATGGAGTCGGTGGGCCCCCGCGTACCCAAGAAGGTACTCAGGGGCACACCGACTCCGTTGCGTCCCGGAAAGCGCTGACAACTTCAGGCTCATAAGGCTGTGCCAATCGCAGCAGCTTCAGCAATAACGCACCCCGGGCCTCGCTTTGATCACGGTTCACGCCTCAGCCATAAGTTGCGTTTAACCAGCCTTTACCCGGGAAAGGTCACCTTCCCCTGACCCGCCAGGGCATCGTGGTTGGTATCGATGTGGAGGAACCATGGCCGCATATGCCTCATCGCTGCGGGATTCGGCGGCGCAGCGTAACAGCAGCACGCGCTCCTTGCAGGCGGCGAAGTGCTCCCTGTGCGGCCTCGAGCATCCGATAGGACTGATGGTGCCCGATGGCGGCGATGCGTGCGCCGACCTCCGTTGGTACTGCAAGGACGCCAGGTCATGTACCCAGCGTTGGACATCGAACCTCCGGGTACCCGCCGCCGAGACCGCGGCTGCGGGCGCACCCGAGCCAGCGCCAGCG
>JBKQQQ010000729.1:0-4572 GCA_052144275.1 Streptosporangiaceae bacterium | reverse complement strand
AGCCGCGTGGAGCGCCCTTGCAACCGGGGCAGGAGGCCAGGCGCATAGATCTGCGCCGCACGGCGGGTTGCCGTCTTGGCGGCGGCAACAGGGGGGACCACCGGTGGGACGGCGGCTGCCGGCCCGGCTGCTGAGCCGACGAAGCGAACCAGTTGGCGAGCTATCTCGAACTCGCGGTCCCAGACCTCCGGTAATCGTTAACGAGTCCTTGGCCTGACCTGGGGTTCGCGGCCCGGCCGTCGATGTCGGGATGCCGGCAATCTGCCTCCCGCTCAACCGGGGTCCGCCCAGGCTCGCCCGCCCGTGCCCGACGGGGCTGCGCGCGGTCGGCCCGGCCGTGCGGAAAGGCCATTCTGAGCTTGGGAAACCGGCACCTTAACAGAGGTCGAAAAATAAGCGGATTGTGATCTTCCAGGAATATGCTGACCGCATGAGCGCTCAGCAGCTCCCCGGCATGCCGCTGCCCTGGCCACTGGCCGTCACCCGCACCGGCGACGGCCGCGCGGTCGCGGTGCACGCCGGCCCGATGCTGCTGTCGGCCTTCGGTGCCGGCGACCTGGAGATGCGGGACCTGACGATCTGCGCGCTCACCGAAGGCAGCCGCTTCCAGGGCAAGACCGTCGCCGCCGCGTTCGGCATCCAGCCCTCGCAGGTGTCGCGGATCCGCTCCCGCTACCGCGAGCACGGCGCCAGGGGCCTGGTCCGCCAGATGGGCCGCCCGCCGATCCTCAGCCCCGCCCGGCTGCGGCAGGCCCGCACCTGGGCAGGACAGGGCCTGACCCACGCCGAGATCGGCCGCAAGCTGGGCGTGTCCCGGTCCCGGATCTCCGAGCTGATCAAGCAGCACGGCGTGCTGCTCACCCCCGGCACCCTGTCCGGCGACGCCGGCGACACCGGCGCAGACCCGGCCGCCCGCGACGGCGGAGGCACCGGACCCGGACAGCACGCCGGCACCACCGGCGGCGAAAGCGAACAGGACACCGGCGACAGCGACGGCGCCGGAACCGGCCGCCAGCCAGCCGGCGCCGGCGCCGGCCAGGGCAGCGGGGGAAGCGGCGATGACCGGACCGGCGCCGAGGGCGACAGGGACAGCGGGAGCTGGCAGGTGGCCACGCGGATCGAGTCCGGGACGGTTGCCTGCCGTTACGCGGGCGCGATGCTGGTGCACGCCTTCACCAGCCGGATCGGCGCCCAGGGCCTGCTGAGGGCCGGGACCGGCGCGTCAGCGGGGACTGGCGCTTCCGGGGCGGGGGCGGGCGACCTGGGCATCCTAGTGTGCACCCAGATGTCGTTCACCCTCGGCGCGCTGACGCTGGAGCAGGCCAAGCACCTTATCGCCGCCGACGCCGGGGCGCTGGCCGGACTGACGTCCCTGCCGTCGCTGCGGACCTGGCGGCAGCGCCTGGGCGAGCTGGCCGACGGGTGCGACCCGCTGGCGCTGCAGCGCCGGCTGGCCAGCCAGATGCTCGCCATCGAGCCCGCCGAGTCGCAGGTGTACCTGGCCGATGACCACCTGGCCGAGTACACCGGCCACCAGGCGGTCGCCCTGGGCCGCAACCCGCGCCGCGGCAAGCCGACCAAGGGCCACGACGACACCTATATCTGTGACCTGGCCGGCCGGGCGATCGCGTTCACCACCGGCGAGCCCTCGGCGCTGTGCACCACGCTGCCCGGCGCGCTGGCGGCGCTCACCGGCGCCCTCCCGGCCGGCGCCCGGCCCGGCCCGGACACCAGACCGCTGATCGTGTTCGACCGGGGAGCCGCGTTCCCGTCCACCTTCACCGAGGTGGACGCCGCCGGGTACGACTGGCTGACCTGGCGGCGCGCCCCCCTGGCGGCCACCACGCTGCTGCCGATCACGCAGACGATCACCCTGCGCGGCCACCGCAAGCGCCAGGTGGCCTGGACCGACGAGCAGATCACCCTGAAGGACTACGCCAAGCCGGTCCGGCAGCTGACCCTGTTCGAGCATGGGAAGATGGCCGCCCAGGCCATCAGCGGCCGGCTCGACGCGTGCCCCGCCGAGCTGGCCGGCTGGCTGCGCGGCCGGTGGGCCGAGGAGAACATGTTCAAGTACGACATGGCCAATTACGGTCTCGACATGCTCGCCGACTACGCCGCCGACGAGGTGATCAACGCCAAGCCGAAAGCCAACCCGGCCTACGCCACCGCCAGGAAAGCCGAGACCGCCGCGAAGACCGCGCTGGCCAAGGCCGAGACCGGGCTGGCGAAACTGCTGGCTGACCCCACGATCCCGGCAGCCGCCAAGAACAGCGTGCTGATCCCCCGCGCCCAGCAGGAGATCACAGCCTGCCAGCAGAAACTGGAAGCAGCCGAGACCGAACGCAAAAAGCACCGCGCCAAGCTGCCCGCCAGCGAGATCGACCCGGCCGCGACCCGGGCGATCCTGCACATCAACCGGCGCTGCCTGCAACTGACCCTGCGGCTGCTGGCCGCCAACGCCGAGCACTACCTGGCCCGGCACCTCAACGCCTACCTGGACGACGACGACGAGTACCGGGCCATCACCCGGGAGACGATCATCCGCGGTCTCGGCGGCACCATCACCTATTCGCCCAAGAACGTCACCGTGACGCTGGACCGGCCCGGCCAGCCCCGCGTCGCCCGCGCCCTCGCCCTGCTCCTCGCCGAGATCAACACCAGCCCGCCCACCCTGCCCGGCGACGGCCGGCCCATCACCTACGCCCTCCGACAGTCACAGTGATTGCGTTGTCACGACCACTGATTGCCGGAGGTCTGGGTCTATCTGCGTCGTCGGCGTGCGTGCCTGCGCATGGCGTCCACCTTTGCGGCGAACGCGGTCGGCTCGATGATAGGTGTTCCGCGCCACGGCGACATCGACAGCAGATCGGTGTCGTTGGAGACGATGAGCAGCGCCCCCGCCTCAGCGGCAAGGTCAAGGATCAGGTTGTCCTGGTGGCCGGGGCAGTCGTGAACTGTCCGGGGCACGTCAGCCACGATTCCGCCGCCGCTGTGCTCGGCCGCCATCACGATGGCGCGCAGGTAAGCGTCGATCTGCGGCTGGGCCCATTTGAACAGCTGGGCCAGGATCGTGTCGATGTTGGTGATGATGTGCGGGGACAGCCAGAGCGCGAACTCGGCGGCGTCAACGATTATGCCCAGGCAGTCAGCTGGGGCGTTGCCAGATACAGGCGGCGGTGAAGGCCAGGACCGGAACGGGCTGTTTCCGCTGGCCGCCGCCGTCACCAGGACGTTGATGTCGTAGACGACAGCGGCCGGGACAGGCGCCAGGCTGCTCACCTCCGCGCGCCGTCAGGAGTCCGCCTTGAGGAAGTCCTGGACCCGCGCAGGGATATCTGACGGGTCGATGCCGAGCTCTGCGGTGCGCTGCTGGCCGTAGGCCTGCGCCTCCCTGAGCTGGTCGGCGATCATGATGACTTCATGACCTTGAGGGTAGCCCGCAAGTAAGCGGACCTGTTGCCGTCGCCGAAGTAGGCGACAAGCTCATCCAGCACCGGGCGATCCTCCGGCTGGACGGCGAAACCCAGGGTCTGCGCGGTCATGGATCAATAGTAGGCGGGTTGCACTTCATCTGCAATTTATCGCAGATATCCGGGCGCCACGCCGCCGGGCATAGTCTAAGTCGGCCCGCGACATCAAGGCGTGCTGCGGTGTCTCCGATCGCCGATGCCAGCTGTTGTTGGCTGCTGTTGCTGTCAGTCAACGTCCGTTGTTAGCAATCGTGTTCGCAAGATCGAGCTGAGTCAGGTCCGGTGATCAATGTTCACGGGCGGCAGGTCCTGTACCTGCTGCTTGGTGATGTTGAGCCGGATGCCGTCGTTGACGCCCGTCACCGCGCCGATCGGGATCACGACTTCCCTGCGGCCCCACAAGTGTCCCTCCTGGAGAAGGACGTGGGTCACGTGGCCGGTGCCAGGGTCGGTGACAAGCCCTTGCAGCAGCGCCCATTTGCAGCAAGAGCGCCGCCGCTGGGCAGCGAAAGGGCCGTTGAGCTGGGCGCGCTCGTAGGGACTCAACCCCCGACCTTCTGATCCATAGTTCCATGTGCGGGCGGCCGGACCGGTTCATGTCAGATCAGTACGTGACCTCGGCCGCGTCTCGGCCCGTTGTTCATGGCCGTCCGGAATCCCAGAAGGTCGTTCGCCCCGGTGGCTCCCAGCGTGGCTCCCAGTGGCCGACGGAATTGATTCGCCTGCTATCCGGGTCCCCAGAACAACACCCAGGCGGTCGCTGCCACGAGCGCCGTCATGTATACGGACAGGGCGGTCACCATGCCCCGGTTGAGCCCGAGGTAGCGGCGCTGGGCAAGAGCATGTTCGCCGGTCCACTGGCGGTATGCGCCCAGCAAGACGAACCAGAGGCTCAGGGCCGCATATCCCGCGGCGAGTCCTATGAAGGGCGCTTTGGGGAGCCCGGTCAGTTTAGGGAGAATCGAGCCGATGGCTATGGCTACACCTATGGTCTCGAGCGCCGTCCGCCACCAGGCCAAGAGCGTGCGCTCTTGGGCCAGGTAGGTGCGCCGGGTCGGATCGGCGAAGACGGCCTCGCTGGTGCCGGGGCGCGAGTCAC
>JBKQQQ010000728.1:0-28028 GCA_052144275.1 Streptosporangiaceae bacterium | reverse complement strand
AGCGCCTCGATGTCGGCCGCGGTGCCCAGGTACCGCTCCGAGACCAGCTTCGGCTTGCCGTCGACCCAGCCCATCTCGCGCAGGTACCAGTACGGCTTCCCGCTGATCACCTTCTTGTACAGGCTCGCCATAACTTTAGGTCATAGGACATCTGACCGTCGAAAGCAAGCCGACACGCCGGATTACCGCAGGCCAGACCAGCCCGAGGACGGGCGTCAGGCCATCAAGATCGAACTAGCCTGGAAACTCGGGCTAGCACGGCCAGTTGTCTCGCTATCCCCGCCTGCAGTCCTTCCAGCATCGTCACCGAGCCGGTCGGCAGTGCATCTTGCACTGGCTCGCGGAAGACTTCGCTGATCACCATCGCGAACTGTCCGGCTTGCTCAAGAGATGGGCTCATCTCGGCGGCGGTGTCCTGGACAGCGTCGGCGGCCGCCTTCCGCAGTGCACGCTCCTGGTCGCTGCCGAGCACCAGCGCGGTCAGCTTCTTGCGGCCAGCATCGGCGAGCAGCCCGACTAGCCAGGCCCCAAGATCGTCAGCAACGAACACCACACTGACAGTCTGCGGCCACCGCGCATCCTTCGGCTACTTCCTCCCGCACAGGTCCTGGCCACACCTCGGCCCGGTTGTGCTTCGGCCCCTAACCCCGGGATCAGCCACCGCTGATCTGGCGGCGGCTGCTGGTACCGGGGTTCAGAGTGCAACGGAACGAAAAGTCCCGTTGATCATTGATTGGCCAGACCGGCCTGTAGGCCGTCACTCTCCTGCTGACCGCCGACGGGTTCCGGCTGGGCGGCGGGGTGCCGGTAACAATCGAGCCGTGAGCACCGCTATGGTGTCCAGTTTCCTGAACGCGTGGCCTAGAAGGCGCTGCTCAGCCTCGACGGCGACGACGCCGGCTGTCACGCGGGGCCCAGCTCCCTGGCCCGCCGGCGGGTGGCTGCGGCGGCTGCGGCGCGGTCCAGGCCGTCGAGTACGTCGGCCAGGGTGGTGAGCGCGCCAGCCAGGCGATCGGTGAATGCCAGCGGGCTGCGGGTGGCCAGGGCCTCATAGCGGGTCACTGCTTCCGCGGCGGCGGTGAGTGCCCGGGCCAGGTCAGCCTTTCCTGGGGTCTCGATAGTCCTCGGAAAATTTCCAACGGATACGCCGGATTTTCCCTCCGAATCCGTCTAACGGCCCTGCGCCGGACCTGCTACTCCGGCTGACCACGGTGCCGGGACCACGCGTTAGCGCAGGTCAGCCATATCCGTTGGTTTTTCTTACTATTGAGCGGACTGGTCTTGCGAGACAGTGTTCTCGCAGGTCGTGCAGACTGTGGGGCGGCGCTCCGGCGTGTCCGGTGGACGGTCCTCAAACGGACACACCGAGAACACCGTCCGGATCTTTCGACGGCGCCGCGAACCCCAAAGATCATCGGCGACCAGACTTCACTTCGTTGCAGAGGAGTAGGGGTCGCCGTAGTACTGGCCGAAAATCGGGCGGATATGGCTGGCGCGGGTTCCTGCCTTGAAGCAGCGGATCGTCCGGCGGGCGATGACGGCCCGCCGTGGGCTGGTCTCAAACCCTAGAAGTGGAACACGCCCACCTGGCCTGCTGTGCGGGCGGCGGTGTGTCAGAACAGGGTGCTGCGCAGGCGCAGGGGACGGTAGCCGGTGGGGCCGAGCTGGGCTAGTTCAGTTTCAATGTCGACGTCGATGGAGCCGAAGAAGTTGATGTTCTCGTTGTGCGCCGGGGAGATGTGGGCCAGGATCTCGTCGTCGATGCGCCGCCCGGCCGCCCGCAGTGATTCGACGGCCAGCCCGTAGTACTCGGTGGTCCAGGCTACGACGGCGTTGGTGACCAGCGTCAGGCACCAGGCTTGCTCGGTCTGTTCTTGCAGGTGACGGGCGCGGACGGCGCCCTCGTGGGCATAAAGCAGGCCGCGTTTGAGGGCGTGCAGCGACTCGCCCTTGTTGAGCTGGCGGGCGATCTTGCGCCGGTACGCCGGATCCGACAGGTAGCGGGCGGCGTAGATCGTGCGGCGCAGCGCCCCGTACTCCTTCAACGCCGCGGCCAGGGCGTTTTGCCGGCTGGAGGCCGACAGCTTGCCGACCAGCAGGGACGCGGTGGCGTGCCCGAACTTCAGCGACCCGGCCAACCTGAGCAGGTCATCCCAGTGCTCGGCGATCAAGGCGGTGCTGGCGCGCCGGGTCAACAGCGGCCCGGCCAGCGGGAACGTCGAGGCTGCCTCCGCCTTCGGCGTCATCCGGTAGAGGGTGATCTTGCCCAGGTCCGGGATGCGCGGGGAAAGCTGCAACCCCAGCAGGCCGGACAGGGCGAAGTTGGCTAGCGTCACCCCGTGGGTGTCGGTCGCGTGCTCGGTGATCGGGATATCGGCGGCGTTGCCCAAGATCTCATCCAGCACGTAGTGGGCTTCCCGCCTGGTCGCCACGATGATCTTCGTGCCGTAGGTGGCGTGCTGATCGGTCACATGCGTATAGGTGGACAGTCCCTCGTGAGCGAAGTACCTGCTCAGCGCCCTGGCGGTGACCGACTTGCCGCGCGTGGGGAAGCGCTGCCCGTCGGAGGAGGACAAGGTGCCGGCGCCGAAGACCGGGGCAAGCAGCAGCTTGCGGTGGTAGCTGATGATCGCCAGGTTCGCCGCCCGCAGCGTCTCCTCCCGCACGTACCATTCGGCGGTCCAGGCAAGCACGTCGCAGGGTATGCCGCACGCGTCCGCCATGCGGGTCAACCCGAGGTTGGTGGCGTGGGCGAGCAGCACCGCGATCAGGTTGCGTTTCAGCTCGCTGCTGCGGGCGGCTTTGCCGCCGGCGTGGGTGAAGCAGTCCAGGAACCCGGTGCGCTGGTCCAGTTCGATCAGCAGCGACACGATCGGCGCGAACGGCAGCATCTCGGTCAGCTCGGTCTTCAGCGCCACCGCCTCGGCGGGAATGTCCTCGGCGGTCAGCGGGGAGATCACCAGGTCGCCCGCATCGTCCAGGCGGACCAGGCCGTCACCGGCTGCCAGGGTGTGTTCCAGCTCGCCCAGCGCCTGGTGCAACTCGCCGGCGACGGCAGCAAGCGCCGCATCGGCGGCGGCGGGTTTGCCGGCCAGCCGGCAAAACTCCGCCCGCTGCCCGGCCCATCTGGCCGGGGTGAGCAGGTAGGCGGCCGGGTCGGCGTAGCGGCGCGAGCCTGGAACCCAAACATCTCCGCTGCGCAGCCCATCCCGCAGCGCCAGCAGCACGCACAGTTCCCAGTAGTGCCGGTAGGCGGTCACGTTCCCGGCCTTGGCCGCGGCCTCCAGGTAGCCGCGCCAGCGGGCCGGCACGAACCTCGCCGGCGCGTCGTCGGGGACCTTGCGGGCGCCGCTGGCGTTCAGCTCCCGCAAGACCTCGACCGTCTTCAGCAGCTCGCCGGCGGCGGTGCCGCCGGCGAAGGGCACCGCATCGATCACCTGCGGGGTGAACTGCCGCAGATACCCATAGGAGCCCTCCAAAGCGGCCAGGTGGCCGTGGTCGCGTGGCAGCGGGGGCAAGGCGGCAGCGTGTGCGGCACGCAGCCGTTCCCACCCGATCGCTTCCCCGCGGATCAGCCCGCCCACCTGCTCATCGGGGATGGCGGGGTCGGCGGCAATAGCCAAGATCGAATCCAACAGCACCTGCCGGTCCTCCCCGGCCTTGCCGCGTTCGGCCAGAGCGTCCCGCATCTTGCGTGCGGCCTTGCTTTCGCGCGCCGAGACCGCCTGGTCGAACAGCTGCACAACCTCATCCAGCACCTCCGCCGCCGACTGCGCCACCAACGCCAGCAAGATCGGGTACCGGCGTTGCGGCTCACGACGGGTCAGCGCCTGCGCGGTCATCCGGCGGCCCGCCGTCGCCAGAAACCGGCGTCTCTCCGCCGGCAGCACCGACAGATCCAGGGTGTGCGCGCCCATCTGGCGCAGGAACTCCAGCTTGGCGACCTCGGCCTTCACCGCCGCCGGCGAGGCCTCCACCGGCCCGGTTTCCAGCCACCGCAGCCGGGTCATCCCCACCGCCGGGTCGGTCACCAGCAGGCCGTCCAGCCCGGCGCACCGGCTTTCGGTGAACTGGTCCGCCAGCCGGTCGAAGATCTCCCGTCGCGCGTGCTCCCGGGCGTGGGCGACCCGTTCCACCACCATCACCGGCCCCGGGCGGACCACCCGCGCCGAGATCAGGTACTCGCACGCCAGCCGGAACAGCAGCAGCGGTGAGTCGTGCTCCAGCGCCCGGGCCAGCAAGAACTCATCCAGCTCCTTCAACTCCAGCGGCCCCGCCGCCCGCCACCCCAGGTACCGGGCTGCCAGCCGCAGATGCTCCGTCCGTGTCTTCGCCCGTCGCCCGTACAACCGCAGCGCATCCGGGTCAACCTGAAGCTGCCCGGCCAGCCGCACCACCGCTGCCTGCGGTGCCGCCGCCACGTCGTCGGGTACGAACCCTAGCCACGGCAACGAGCACAACGTCACCGCCAGGCCCATCCGGTCAGCCGGACCCCGGCCCCGTCCCGGATCGATGAACGCCACATCCGCTGGGGTCAACGTGAAGAACCGCGCCAGCTCCTCACGCCCGATCTCCGGGAACCCTCGCAGTGCCTCCAGATCCTCATCCGCGAGCACCCGCGTGGCCACCCAGCACCTCCCAGCCCGGAACCCGAAGATCCCCAGGCCAAGAGCCTACGCAGGCAGGCCATATCCGCCCGATTTTCGGCCAGTACTACGACGCCCCCAAGATGGCATCGTCGTAGGCGGGTTCGCCTGGGCCCGACGGCCCCCTTCTGCCGTATTCCGGCCGCACCCGGGGTGAGGCCGTCAGCCGGCACCCCCGGCGGGCACGTCGGCTGGGTCAGTGGGTGCGGTGGGTGGCGTAGGACGGCGGATCCTTGCCGCGAGCAAGTCGCGGAGCCTGATCACGCCGCGCACTTGCTTGCCTTCCACCACAGGCAGGTGATGGAACCCATGCTGCACCATGATCTGGGTGGCCTCTTCGGCCGACGTGTCCGGGCTCACCGATCGCGGGTCCGGAGTCATCCACGCAGAGACCGGCGCTCTGGAGGGGTCCTCACCCGAGGCGGTCGCCTGCAGGACGTCCCACTTGGTCAAGATCCCCGCTAGGAACGACTCCTGTACAACCACGGCCGAGCCCGACCTTGCCCTGACCATGCCAGCAGCAGCGCTCGCCATGGTGGTGTCTGGCGTAACGGTCACCACGCTGGTGTGTATGAGGTCTCGGACGGTCACCGCGGAGATGTCGCCGCCCTCGCGTGCGCTCTCAGCCACCTTCCCTGACCTTGTCGAGGGCTGGGTCCCCCTGCGGAGGGCGCGGCCCTGCCGATTCCTCCGAGAGCATCCTCCACGTCGGCGCTCCCGATGCGGAAACCCCCGGCCACTGCTTCTGGAACACACGGCGGGTTGTCACGCCGGACTGGGCGCGGGCCCACTCCGCGATGACAGCGCCGGTGATTTCCCCGAGACCGTGGATCAGATCGGGGACCCGACGGTCGATATCGTCCATGGCACCGCCTTTCAGGCGAGTGTAAGCCGACGTTCCAGGATCGGCCATCCCCACCGAGATGACGTGGCAGTCACGGCCCAACGGGAACAACGGAACGCTCATTGGCGGTAAGGGCCCAGGGGCTTCCCGGCGCAAAGCAACGATGAGTCCCTTGGCCGGGGATGAGTTCAGGCTCTTGGGTTCAGGAAGCGGGGGATGGCCGGCGGCTGGTCAGTGCCAGGCCGGTGAGGGCGAGCAGGGCTAGCCAAGGCAGGCTGCCGGCACGCCGAGCTGTCCGGCCCTGACCTCTATACCCTCGCGGACACGCTGGGTGAACCGGCCAACCTTGCCGGTGGGATACCAGTTCTGCTCACGCCCGCGGCTCACCCCGCCGAGTGCAGAGCCTGCAAGCCCGGCGCGGACGGGATTCGCCGGGCCCAGCCGCGCCTACCGTAACTGGCCGTTCCACTGCTACATCTGCCCCGTTCCCGCGCGCAGGTCCGTCACCCGGACGAGGACGGCCGGGCCGCCGCCGGCGCGGACGGACAGGATGCTGCCGCGCTCCAGCACGATCTGCTCGCAGACCGCGCCGCGCATCAGCCGGGCCGGGGCGCTCACGCGTGCCCGCCCGTGCCGGTGTTGTCATCCGGTACGATCCCGCCGGTCGCGTCCGGCCGTACCGTCGTGGTGGCGCCCAGGTGATGCGCGTTCATGTACGCGACGATCAGCGGCAGCGCCGCGATCATCTGCGGCGCGGTGCGCAGCCTGTCGTGGAACGCGATGATCGTGCCGTCCCGCAGCCGGGGATCGACCCGGGCGGCGATCTGCGCCGCGGTTAGCCCGGCCCAGTCGTTGCTGTCGATGATGTTCGTCCCGGAGTCCGGCACGATCCGCAGGCCGGGAGCAGCGCGCGCAGCCTGCCGACTTGTTCCGGTGTCAGCTTGCCTGCGGCGGCCTCGACCGCCCGGATGTGTGCGTCGATGGTGGCCGCGTCGGCAGCTTTGCCTGCGCGATCGGCGATCTGGCCAGTACTGGGGCGGCGCATGGGCGCACTCTCGGAGTGAGCCCGGGTGCCTACCCCGGAGCGTGATTCGCCCGTACGGACCGGCTTCTAGATCGTATAGGCAGTTTCGAGGATGATTGGGTCACCTCGCCGGAGCCGACCAGCAAGGCCGCGTCGGGAACCAGGCTGGTCCGCCCGCAGCCACAGCCGTACCGGGCTGCGCTGCCATCAACCAGCTCGCGGCGCTGCGGCGTCCACGTCCCCCGCTCCCGTCCGACCGCGCGCAGCGGCGCGTCGGCGTGCTGGCCTACCGCAGCCGCCTGCCCGCACCGCTGATCCCGGCAGCCTGGTCCGCGCCGACGCGGTGAACGGGCCGTGGAAACGCCTGGTGTTCGGCCACCCGCAGCCTCGCACCGGCTTGCCGAGGGACATCTACTGCTTGTGCGGGTCGCTGTCGGGCAGCCAGGCGTCCGGCTGGTGGATTCCGAGGTCGCCGATCCTGTCGGTGAGGGCGTCCACGACGGCCAGGACGGCGGCGCGCTCCTCACCTCGGCGCCAGACCAGGGACCAGGTCCAGTAGACCTGCGGCGCGATCACCGGGCGCCGGACCAGGTCGGGCGGCAGCGGCGTGGTCTGGCCCTTGGGCGAGTTGATGATTGGGCGGCGGCTGCGGCGCACGTGGTCGAAGAAGGCGGGGCCGGTGACGCCGCCGTCGGAGATCCGTACCACGCGGGCGCCGGTGTCGCGGGCCAGTTGCCCGGCGTAGAGGTTCCACGATGCCCACGAGGTGGTGTCGTCATCGAGGAGAACGGTGGTGTCCTGGGCGTGGACATCGCTGGTGTCGTCGCCGGTGGCGACCGCGTAGAGGCGGTCGGCGCCGATGAGCCGGGCTTTGAGCCCGTATTCCTCCAGGTCCTGTGTGCGCACCCAGCACACCGCCAGGTCCAGGCTGCCATCCGCGACCCGGGCGGCCTGTACGTGGGAGGGCTCGATCCATGCGTCAGTGTGCAGTTGCGTCGCCGCGGACGTGCGGGCGGTCAGGTCTGCGGGCAGCCAGTTGACGTAGCCGAGCCGGACCGGTTCGGAGCCAGACATCTGGGCGGCCCGGCGCTGCAAGTCGTCGGCTCGTTCCAGCAGCGCGCGGGTGTGCGGGAGCAGGGCCGCGCCGGCCGGGGTGAGGGCCACCGAGCGGCGGTCGCGGTCGAACAGCCGCACCCCGAGGTCGTGTTCGAGCGCCTTGATCTGCTGCGACAGGGAGGGTCCGGCGATCAGCAGCCGCTCGGCGGCCCGGCCGAAGTTCAGCTCCTCGGCCACCACGAGGAAGTACCGTAGCTGGCGCAGCTCCACGCCTGTCATGTTACGGCGGTTTACGTGCCATGGGAGGCTGCGCCTACCAGCAGCGAGGAAGCCGGTCGTGGCGCCGGTCCTGGCGGCAGGCGGACGGTGGAGTTATGGAATTCTCCGCGGACGCTCGCGCCGGCACCCGGCAGGCGATCACGGTACGGCTGGTCGGCGGACCGACCGCGCTGATCGAGGTCGGGGGGCTGCGGCTGCTGACCGACCCCCCCTTCGACGTCCGTGGCCTCATGGCTGGCGGTGGCCACAGCCCGGCCAGGACCGGTGGGCCAGGCGTGGCTGCCAGCGAGCTCGGCGCCATCCACGCCGTGCTGCTCTCCCACGACCAGCACGCCGGCAACCCCGGCTACGCCCGCCGCCGGCTCGCGACGACCCCGATGACGCTGACCAGCAACGAGGCCGCCAGCCGCCTGGCCGGCAACGCCACCGCGCTGCCGCCCTGGTATCACCTGACACTCGACCGCCCCGACGGCGGCTGCGTGAAAATCACCGGCACCCCGGCCCAGCACGGCCCGAAGACAGCGCAGCACACCACCAGCCCCGTAACCGGGTTCATACTGACCGGCCCGGACGTGCCGACGATCTACGTCAGCGGCGACAACGCCTCCCTAGTGGTCGTGGAGCAGGTCGCCGAGCGTTTCGCCCCCATAGACCTGGCACTGCTATCCGCAGGCGGTGCCCGCACCCGGGGGTCGGACCGCTATCTGACCCTCACCAGCGACCAGGCAGCACGGGCTGCCCGGATCCTGAGCGCCCACACTGTCATCCCCCTGCACACCGAAGGCTGCGCGCACATCACCGAGGGTCCCGGCGCGCTGCGCGAGGCGTTCGCCGGCCACGGCCTAGCCGGCCGGCTGACGCTGCTGGCTCCCGGCGAGCAGGCGACCGTCTGACCGACGCGCCCGCCATCTGCAATCACCGCCTGGCAACCCACGGCGCTCCGGCCCTCCGCTAGACGCCCGACTGAAATGGAGAAGCACGATGCACGAGTTCCTCGTCGAGATGACCACCACGATCCCCGAGGGCACGCACGACTCATCCCCGCCACCCGCCCCCGCCACCGTCACCGTCACAGACGTCATGCGGCCCCCGCTGACCACAGTTGAACGCACCGCGCACGTGGCCGCAGCCGCTTACCTGATGAAGCACGCGGGCACGACGGCCCTGGTGGTCATGGACGAGCAGGCAGACCGGCCGGCCGGCATCATCACCGATGCCGACGTCGCCCACGCGGTGGCCGACGGCAAGGATGCCAACGAGGTCAGGCTCAACGAGGTGATGACCACTGATCCGGCCGTCGTCAACGGCGCGATGACCATCCGTGACGCGGCCACGATCATGACTAACGGCCATTTCCGGCACCTGCCGGTCGTGGATGATTCCGGCCTCATCGGGATCGTGGACATCACCGCCGTGTGCCGTGCGCTGCTCGATGGTCAGGACGGGTGACACCCCCGTCGAAGGCCCTAGGGCGTGTTTCAAAAGTTAGCTGAGTGGCCTAGATGGCCTGAAATACCCGCGTGTCGCTGACCGGGAATGAGCGAGGTCTCCGGTAGATGAGTCAACGACCAAGAAGACCATCTGCACGGAGACCTCGTGGCCACCTTAGCGGTGACGGGGCGGGCGGACCTGACGGACGCGCAGTGGGCGGTGCTGGAGCCGCAGCTGCCGCGCGGCAAGAAGCCAGGCCGCCCGCCGGAGCGGACGAAACGGCAGCTCATTGACGGGATCCGGTGGCGGACCCGGACGGGCGCGCCGTGGCGGGACGTGCCGCCGGCCTACGGGCCGTGGCAGACGGTCTATGGCCTGTTCCGCCGCTGGCAGCGGAACGGCACGTGGCGGGCGATCCTGACGTCCCTGCAGGGCCGCGCCGATGCGGCCGGGCTGATCACCTGGGACGTCAGCGTGGATTCCACGGTGGCGCGGGCGCACCAGCACGCGGCCGGGGCACGCAGGCGAGGAGACCTGCAGGCCGAGCCGCCCGGCGGTGTGCAGGACGAGCCCGCCGATCACGGGCTGGGCCGCTCCCGCGGCGGGCTGACCACCAAGATCCACCTGGCCTGCGAGCAGGGCCAAAAACCGCTATCGGTGGTCATCACCGCAGGGCAGCGCGGCGACAGCCCGCAGTTCCAGGTCGTGCTGGGCCGGATCCGCGTTCCGCGGCCCGGCTGCGGGCGGCCGCGGACCCGGCCCGGCCGGGTGCTGGCCGACAAGGCCTACGGGTCCCGCGCCAACCGCGCTTACCTGCGGCGGCGCGGGATCTGCTGCACCATCCCGGAGAAGGCCGACCAGGTCCGCCACCGCAAGGCCAGGGGCAGCGCCGGCGGCCGGCCGCCCGCGTTCGACCCGGAGTTGTACAAGCTGCGCCACGCCGTGGAATGCGGCATCAACCGGCTCAAGCGCAACCGGGCCGTGGCCACCCGCTACGACAAGCTCGCCGTCCGCTACGAAGCCACCGTCTGCATCGCCGCCATCAACGAGTGGCTTTTATCCCACTTTTGAAACACGCCCTAGCACGGTACGGGCGGTCCACCGTGGGTACCCCTCCCGGCTCGCTAGTGTCCCGCGCCTGAAATTTGCTCTGAGCGGGCGTCGGATACGCGTCCCGCGCACGCTGCTAGCCAACCCAGGAACATCGAAAGGAACGTAAGTGAAATGTCCGTCTACCAAATACAACTCCGCCCGCCGAGCCCGCTGACTTCGGCTCTCGCGGGCAAGATCGTGATCCCCGAGCACGCGAGCTTCGACGAAGCGAGACGAGCCTGGAACCTGGCGATCGACCAACGACCCGCGGCGGTCGTGTTTCCGGAGTCGCCGCAGGATGTCGCAGCGGCTGTTCTGTTCGCGCGCGAGTTCGACCAGCGAATCGCGGCGCAGGGCACGGGCCACAATGCCGGGCCGCTCGGCCCGCTCGAGGACACGATCCTGCTCAAGACCGAGCGGATGCGCGGCATCGAGATCGATCCGGTGAACCGCGTCGCGCGCGTGGAGGCCGGCGTCCTCTGGCTCGAGATCGTCGAGGCCGCCGCCCGCCACGGGCTGGCGGCGCTGGCGGGCTCCTCGCCCAACGTCGGCGTGGTCGGCTACACGCTCGGCGGCGGGATGAGCTTCCTCGGCCGCAAGTATGGCCTGACCGCCAACAACGTCCGCTCGATCGAGCTGGTGACCGCCGACGGCCGACTGGTCCGAACCGACCGCGACACCGAGCCCGACCTGTTCTGGGCGCTGCGCGGCGGCGGCGGCAGCTTCGGCATCGTCACCGCGATCGAGCTCAAGCTGTTTCCGATCACACAGGCGTATGCGGGAATCCTGTGGTACCCGATCGATCGTGGCCCTGAAGTCCTGCATGCCTGGCGGAATTTGACCCAAAGCGATCTGCCGGACGAGCTCACTACCGTCGGCCGGTTCCTGAACCTCCCGCCGATCCCGGAGATCCCCGACCAGATCCGCGGCCAATCGTTCGCGATCGTTGAGGTCTACCACCTCGGCGATCCGGCGCAGGCCGACGAGCTGCTCGCGCCGCTGCGCGCGCTCGGACCGATCAACGACACGATCGGCCCGGTCCCGATGCCAGCGGTCAGCCACATGCACATGGACCCCGAGCAACCGGTTCCGGTCGCCGGAGACGGCGTCTTGGTCGATCGACTGCCGGCGGAGGCGCTGGACGCGTTCGTCGAGGTCGCCGGGGCAGGCGCGCAGTTCCCACTGCTGTCCGTGGAGCTGCGCCACCTCGGCGGCGAGCTCCTCCGGCCACGGCCCGGGAACGGGGCGCTCTCCTCGATCGACGCGCAGTACGCCATGTTCGCCGCCGGGATGGTGCCCGCACCCGAGCTTGAAGCCCCCGTGCGCGCACAGGTACAGGCCGTCAAGGACGCGATTGCGCCCTGGTCGGCGAGGCACATGTACCTGAACTTTGCCGAGACCCCACGCGAAGCGGCGACGTTCTGGACCGAGCAGGCCTACCACCGCCTGCGCCGCATCAAGGCAGCCGTGGACCCGGAGAACGTCATCCGCGCAAACCATCCGATCCCGCCCGCACCCCTGAAGGGAACGACATGACTGCACCAGCTGGCGTTGCCGCCGCGGCGTACGAGGGGCTGGCTACCGCCGTGCGCGGTGAAAATGCCGGGGCACAGGCGGCCATCGTCATCGTCTGCCGTGAGCCTGGCGCCCGGCAGATCCTGCATCGGGAGCTGTCCAAGCGGTATGGCGCGGACTATCAGATCCTCGCCTGCGCCCGGCCCGCGGAGCTGGCACCCTGGATGCGGGACCTGCGGAAGGCTGGCCTGCCGGTTGCGCTGGTCATTGGCGGGGTCGGTGCGCGGGACCGGGATGGCATCGAGGTGCTGGCCGCGATCCGCCGCATCGACCCGACGGCACTTCGGGTGGCCGCGGTCAGCTGGGGTGACTGGCAATCGGTGCGGTCGGTCTTCGACGCGGTCACCGTGGGCACGGTCGACCACTGGGTGTGGCGTCCGGTGCAGACTCCGGATGAGGAGTTCCACCGCTCGGTTACCGAGTTCCTGGGGGAGTGGAGCAGCCAGCGCGGCGGCGGCTTCGAGCCGGTGCAGGTGATCGGCGAGCGATGGTCCGCGCGGTCTCAGGAGCTGCGGGACCTTTTCGCCCGCCACCGGGTCCCGGCCGGCTTTTATGACGCCACCTCCGAGCGCGGCCGGCAGATGCTGGGCGAACTCGGCCTGGCCTCCCCGGACCTGCCGGTTGTCGTGCTCCGGTTCGGGGCTGAGCGGCCCGCGCTGGTCAACCCCTCCAACGCCGAGATCGCCGACGCCTTCGGCCTCATGACACCGATCTCGCCCGGGGAGGTCTTCGATGTGGCGGTGATCGGCGCAGGCCCGGCCGGGCTCGCTGCCGCGGTCTACGCCTCCTCCGAAGGCCTGCGGACCGTGATTGTCGAGCATGAGGCCATCGGCGGCCAGGCCGGGACCAGCTCGATGATCCGCAACTACCCCGGCTTCTCCCAGGGCGTCAGCGGCGCCAGGCTGGCGCAGGAGACCTGGCGGCAGGCCTGGACCTTCGGCACCACGTTCCGGTACATGCGCCAGGCCGAGCACCTGTCGGCCAAGGACGGCCACCACCGGCTGCGGCTGTCCGACGGCGGCATCCTGACCGCGCGCACCGTGATCATCGCGACCGGCGCCACCTACCGGCGGCTCGGCATCCCGCGCCTGGAAGACCTGCAGGGCCGGGGGGTCTTCTACGGCGCCGCGGCCAGCGAGGCCCCGGCCATGCGCGGGCGTAACGTGTTCGTCGCCGGCAGCGGCAACTCCGCCGGGCAGACCGCGCTGCACCTGGCCAAATGGGCCAGCCGGGTGACCGTCCTGGTCCGCGCACGGTCGCTGGCGGACAGCATGTCCGACTACCTCATCCGCCAGATCGGCTCTGCCCCGAACGTGGACGTCTGCTACCGCGTGCAGGTCGCCGACGGCACCGGCACCGGCCATCTCCAATCGCTGGTACTGCAGGACACCACCTCCGGGGCGCGGCGCAGCGTCCCGGCTGACGCCCTGTTCGTCCTCATCGGCTCACAGCCAGGGACGCAATGGCTCGGCGACAGCGTCGCACGCGACCGGCGGGGGTTCATCCTCACCGGCCCGGACCTGCCAGCCGGCAGCGGCCACCGCTGGCCCCCCGGCCGCCCGCCACTGCCGCTAGAGACCAGCCTGCCCGGGGTGTTCGCAGCCGGTGACGTGCGCCAGGGATCGGTCAAACGGGTCGCTTCCGCGGTCGGCGAAGGCGCGGCCACCATCCCCCTGGTGCACCACTACCTGCAAACCGCCGCGACCGCACCAGCCGCCGCGGGCCGGTAACCCCCTCACCGGCCAGCACACCCCCGACCGGGACTCAGTCAGCGGCCTGGTCAACGTGCCCACGCCTACCGGGCACAACGTGATTGCCACCCGACAGGTCAGGAGGCCGAAAATGGAGCAGATCATGACAGGCGTCCCCGCGCAGAAATCGTCGTTTCATTCGCGCGCGGCCGCGGCCGCGTACCTGATGAAGCACGCGGGCACGACAGCCGGGCGCACCTGGTGGCCGACCTGCCCCGGGTGGCCGCGATCGTGCAGCGGATCGCCGCCGACGTCGATGAGCTGGCCCGCGCCCGCCGCGTGGCCGACCTCGGCGCGGCGGCCGCCCTCCCTGACCGGCGGGCCGAACGGCGGCGCCGGGCGGGCCGGACCTGGACTTCCGGGAGTTCTGCCGCCGCAACAAGCTACCCCAGTCCGAGCGCTCCTGGGACCTGTTCGCCGGTGAGCGCTACCGGCGTGGGGTCCGGGGACTATCGGGCCGGAGATTAGCTCCAACGGCGACGCCGAAGACCCGGATCCCTGTTCTCGGAAGCGCTGAGCTGGCCGTATGGGACGCCGGGGCCCGCGTTCGCGGAGTCCTGGCCGCCACGACTTCCCCGAACCAGTTGTTCTCGGAAGTCATTGACCTGCGGCTCCAGTCCGTAGAGCTATTCCTCGGCCGGATAGGTCTCCGGACCCGGGACGGCTCTCGCCCCGATGGCGGCCCGCTCCATCGCCGGCGGCCAGTGCATCGGTTGTCGATGGTGCGGACGGACGCTCACAGGACGGTCTCCAACGTCTCGGACATATGGTGGAATCAAACGATCGATTGATGCACAGCCGGGCACACCCCGGCCCGTGTCCGGTTCATCTCATCCTGACTGTGCATCAAAGCGTGCATCAAAGGCGCGCGCCCGATTGATTTGATGCACAGGTTTGATGCACAATCGGGGCATGGTGAAGCAGTCCGCGAAGGCCGGTGCGGAATCGATCGACCACGGCCGCTTCGGGTACGCCCGCGTCTCCACCCGGGGCCAGACCCTCGAAGTCCAGCTGGCCGCGCTCGCGACCGCCGGGGTCGCGCCTGCCAACGTCTTCGCCGAGAAGAAGTCCGGCAAGGCGGGCAGTACCCGGCCGGAGTGGGAGGACGTGCGCTCCAGGATGCGCCCCGGGGACACCCTCGTGGTAAGCAAACTGGACCGCATGGGCCGCGACATGCGCGAGACCATGGAGACCGCCTGGTCACTGCAGGATCTCGGGGCGAAGCTGGAGATCCTTTCCGGACCGCTGGCCGGGGTCTACGACCCCAGAGGCATGGGCAAGATCTTCTTCGCGATGCTCGCCGGGTTCGCCGAGCTGGAACGCGAGATGATGATCGAGCGGACTCTCGACGGTCTCGCCCAGGCCGCGGCCGAGGGACGCCGCGGCGGGCGGCCGCCGGTGATCTCCAGGGACATGATGCGCATAGCACTGGGACGCCGCGCCGACGGCGAGTCCGTGACCAGCATCGCCAAGGGGCTGACGTATAAGACCGCCGGCGGCGAGGAGGAGCGGACGGTCTCCCGCCGCGCCCTCTACAACGCGTTCAAGGCCCACGACGCCGAGCTGGCCGAGACCGCATAGTCGCCTACGTGGCCTGACCTGACCGTACGCACTTCCAAGATCGGGGCACGGCCCCTTTCCGCCGTATTCTGCCTCATAACCGCTGGTCGAGGCTGTCGCATAACTCGCGAGCTTTACCCGTCAAGACACAGGCCCGATTCGATAAAAGATCGTTATGTAATGTCCTGTATGAGAAACGCTCGTACTGGATACTGAATTGTGGGTTACAACTTCCTCCATTACGGCTGTGACCAGGACTTTCTCCTTCCTCCCGATGCGAGGGACTGGCTTCCGGCCGGCCACCTGTCATGGGCGGTCATCGATGCCGTCGGCGAACTGGACCTGAGCGAGTTCCTGGCGTACTACCGCAGCGACGGGCAGGGCCGCCCGGCCTACCACCCGAAGATGATGACGGCGCTGGTGCTGTACTGCTACTGCAAGGGGATCCGTTCATCCCGGGCCGTGCAGATGGCCTGCTCCGACGACGTGGGCTGCCGGGTGATCACCGGGAACCAGGCCATCGACCACGCCACGGTCGCCCGCTTCGTGCGCCGGCACCGGGACCCGCTCACCGGCCTGTTCGTGCAGGTACTGGCGGTATGCGCCCGAGAGGGCCTGGTGACCGTCGACCTGGTAGCCGGCGACGGTACGAAAGTGAAGGCGAACGCTTCCAAGGCGGCCAGCCGCACGCTGGAAGAGCTGGACGTAAGCATCGCGGAGCTGCAGAAGGCGCTGGAAGCCGAGGTCACCGCATGGTGGCACCAGGCGGACCTGCTCGACAGCCAAGACGAGCAGGCCGCGACTGACGCGGACCGCGCCGTCCCGGCGGCCACCGGGACGCGTAAGCGCACTGCGGACCGGCTGGCCCGCGCCGGGCAGGCAAGGGAAATGCTCGCGCAGCGGCACGGCGACACCCGCGGCGCGGCGACCGCACTGGAGCAGGCCCGGCAGCGCGCGGTGAAGGCCGCGAAGCGGCTAGCCGGCGAAACCGCCGCCCACCAGCAGAAACTAGACCGCTACCAGGAATCACAGCGGGCCAAGGCCAGCGGAGGCGGCGGCCGGGCGGGTCGGCCACCCAAGCCGGTGGACCAGGCGGCGAAGGTCTGCGCCGCCCGGGCCGAGGAGGAACGCGCCGACGCGGCGCTGCAGCGCGCGCTGGCCGACCCGGGCAAGGGAAACGTCCCCAAGGGCAACACCACCGACCCGCACTGCCGGATCATGCCGGCCAAGACCGGCGGCTACATGTGCGCCCGCAACCTGCAGGCCCTGGCCAACGACCGCCAGATCATCCTGGCGATGCTGCTGCACGACAACCCGATCGACGTCGGCGCGCTCCACCCGCTGCTGAAAGCCGGCCGCGCCAACCTCGACGCCATCGGCATCACCCGCGCGATCGGACAGGTGCTGTTCGACGCCGGATACGCCTCCGAGGCCAACTTCACCGCCGACTGCGAGGCCAGCCTGCTGGTAGCCGTGCACAACGAGGCCGCCACCTGCGGCCGCGACCAGGCCGGAGACAAGGCCATCCCCGCCGCCTGGGCGGGCATGGCCGCCACGATGGACACGCCCGAGGCCAAAGAGGCCTACAAGAAGCGCCAGGCCATCATCGAGCCCGTCTTCGGGCAGCTGTTCGCCCGCATGGGACGAAGCCTGAACTACCGCGGCGAGATGGCCGACACCGAGCTCCACCTGTGGGGCACCACCCACAACCTGCTGAAATGCTTCCGCGCCCGGCAACGCTCTCAATCCGGGCCGGTCATCGCCCGGGAACCTGCCCCGAGCGCCGCCTGACCCTGCCAGGACGGCAGCCCGACCGCGCCCGCCGCTGAAAGGATCATCCAGGCCCTGCCAGCCGAAACCATGACGATCACCGAAGCCGGAGACCGCGCCCGGGCCCCGCCGGCACTGCAGGAAGCCAGGCAGGCACCGCCAGATCCAGCATCCAGCTGATGACGCAACAGGCAGCACCCTGGCAAAATGCCCGCTCAACCCGTTCAAAAGACGCGCGGCGGGACGCCCTTACCCGGATCCACCTGCGGAAACTCCTCGTCGAAGCGAGAGGCATCCATAAAGTAGCCGGTGTGTCCAGATCCCAGACCGCTCTCCATACTCAGTGGTTATGCGACAGCCTCGGTCAGCGATATCCGACCAAAATTTCCCGCTTGCTACCCTGACCCTGTCCGTCGGCGGGCCCTGTCGAGGGGTGCGGCCAAGATAAGGGCAAAACCCGCCATGAGCTGATCTTGAAGGGGTAGAGAACCTCGTCGGAGATCGCCGACTGGCCAAGCCAGGGGCGCAGCCACGGCTACAGTTCCTGCGTGACTGCAAAGGCGCTGCGCTGCAACATCCGCCTCGAGCTGACGGTCGAGGAATTCCTGTTCCTGGACCGGATGCCCGGCGCCGGGCACGCGGTCCCGGTCCGGCTGCACTGCGAGCTGGAGCATGAGCTCCGCGGCGACCACTTCGCGTTCGCCCAGACCGGCGAGGGCGTCAGCGGCCCCCAGGCCGCGTGGTGGATGCGCTGGAACGCGGACAGCCGGGATGTCGTCGAGCTGCCGTACTGCCTTGCCAGGGACCCCGGCTGGCCCGAGGACCAGGACGAGGACGACCCGATGTTCTGCGGGCTGCCATCGGAGCACCGCGGCGCGCACGAGTGGGAGATGCGCAGCGACCTGGAGTTCACCCGGACCTTCAACGGCGTCAGCGAGCTGGGCAAGGACCGGCTGCGCGCCGTGCCGCCCGCCGCCGGGCCGCAGCTGCGCATCCACCGTGACGAGAAGACCGTCGCGGTGCGCTGGCCGGACTGGCCGCAGTGGCTGATGATCTGGCCGCCCGAGTACCCCGAGCATCACCTGGAGCGTCACCCGGCCGCGCAGACCGAATAGCGCCGGGACATGCGCGACACGGACTTCGACGACCCGCAGTGGATCGACCCGGCCTTCCATCACCACCGCGACGTGCCGAAACTGACCAGGGCCGTCCGTGACGAGCTGCGCCGCGCCGCGGCCAGCATCGGCCGGACGCTGGACGACATCGAGGCGCACCCATGGCGGCGCTGACCTGGCCGCCGCCCTGCTACAGTCGCCCCGGCGGGATGCGTGGCCCGTTTCTGCCGTATTCCGGCCGAGTGCAAGTCAGGGCCTCGCGATCATCCCATTGCCTTTCGGGCTTACCTTGGCTGCACCCCATCCTGCTCGCCCTCGATACGCTCAAGCTGCCCGGCTAGGGGGGCAGCGCCGCGGCGTTCGACAGCGGGTGGTGACCTTCCCTGCGGAAGACCAGCCGCTTGCGGGCCGCAGCGAGCCCGTCATGTCGCCTGACCGTGCGGGCCGGCTCCGGGGACCGGGTTGGCTGCCGGGCCGGTCCTGGAGCTGTCGGTTGAGTCAGAGATATCGCCGAGGAAGCGCAGGACCTCCTGGTTGGCGGCATCGGGGGCGTCGGTGGTGTAAACGTGGCCGGCGTCAGGGAAGACCACGAGCCGGGCTCCGGCGATGCCGTCGGCGAGTCGTTGAGCGTTGGCGGCGGGGACGATGCGGTCCTGGGCTCCGTGAATGACCAACGTCGGAATGCGGATCTCTGCTAGCCGGTTGGTGACGTCGAAGCTCGCGGCGCCGGTGAGCTGGCCGTGGCGTCCTCGCCCGCTGGCCCGGGTGCGCCGGACGATCTGCTGGTCTTCGGCTCGGCGGCTGGCTGGCGTGCCCGGCCCGTAAAGCAGCTTCCATGCGATCCGGTTGAGGGCGGTGGCGGGCACCAGGGACCGAACTCGTGCGAGTAGTGCGCCACGCGATGCGCCCTCCGCGGAGGCGGCGGTGCACCCGAGGGTCAGCGACCGGACTCTGTCGGGGTGGTCGAGGGCTAGTTGAAGAGCGATGAATCCGCCCATCGACACGCCGTAAATGTGGGCGGACGCGGCGCTGGCGGCATCCAGGACAGCCAGCGCGTCGTCCGCCATCAGCTGCACGGGGTAGGGCCCAGGCGGGTCGGAGCTGCGGCCGATCCCCCGGTTGTCGAACCGGATGACGCGGTAGGAGGCGGCGAGTTCGGGGGCGGTGCGATGCCACATGTCAGCCCCGTAGGCGTGGCCCATGATGAGCAGGATCGGGTCGCCCGTCCCGCTCTGGTCCCACCAGATCCGGGCGTCAGGGCGTTTGACGAATGGCATCGTTTCCCTTTCACGTTGATGTGCGAAGACCGTGGCCTGTCAGCGTCCGCTGGCCGATACCAGCGGACCAGGTACGACCTGACCAGGCATTACTGCCTCAATAACACTGTATGGCCGTTCGCCGCGGCGATGAATGCCTCCGGGGTGGCATCCTCGGCGTCTTGCTCCACCGCAACGGCCATGCGAAGGCAGCTGCCCGGCAACCTGATGGTGACCTCGCCGATGTCCTGTTGCCGGAGATCTGGTGTATCAGGTCGCCCGGGCGGGCCTCCGAATATGCACGAGCCAAGAGCCTAACGCAGCACGGAGGCAACTGTCATGGCCGCAGCGGTGACCGCACGAACATGGTGGCCATCTCGGCCGGCGAATGCGCCCCATGACCCCCGCCCCGCGCACCGCCCGCCCGGAGCCGGGACCTTCAAGTTCACCGAGGAGGAGCACACGTCATGAGACCAGGGCTAGTGATCGGAGCAAGGCACGTCGTCCGGTACACGGTGCCGGTGCACCAGACCGTGCCGGACTTGCTCCCCGCCCTTGCCGAATTCCGCCGCGGGCAGCCTGTGTTCGCGACCGGATTCATGGTCGGCCTGATGGAGGCCCCGTGCATGGCGGCGGTCTATCCGCACCTGGAACCGGGCGAGGTGACCGTCGGCACGCTGATCAACATGACTCACCTCTCCGCCAGCCCGCCGGGGATGTCGCTGGCGGCCGAGGCCCGCGCGATCGCGGTCGAAGGCCGGTCCGTGCGCTTCGCGGTCGTCGTCGCCGATGCTGCCGGCGAGATCGCCGCCGCCGGCGAGCACGGCCTGCGGGTCGTCGATGTCGCGCGCTTCCGTGATCGCCTGGCCGCCAAACAGGCACAGCTCCCTCGCCCTGGCTCGTCTCCGCTTCCCCGGGACACCAACGGCCCGCACAACAGCCATCGCACCTGTCAGCGGTGGCCAGATCGTTCCTTCCCTGACGACGCCCCGCCGGTTCATCCGGCACTCAACCGGCGCGCGATCTATTCATAACCGCAGCACACGCCCGGCACCGAAGGAGTGCACATTGCTACCTCAAGCTGAACCTGACGCGGACGCCGCCGATGGCGTCGTCGCCACCTTGGGCCTTCCCGATGGCCCGGCCCTTACCGTGCGGACCGTGACGGAGGCCGACGTCGAAGGGCTGGACGCGCTGTTCCAGGGGCTCTCCGATGACGACCGGCACCACCGCTTCTTCAGCCTGCGCCATCCGGCTCGTAAGTTCCTTGAGCAGATGACCCGGGCCGAGGATGAGGGCGGATATCGCCTGGTCGCGGTCGTTTCCGGTCCCGAGGACACACTGGTCGCCGAGGCGGGCTACGCCATCCTGCCTGACGGCGACGGTGAGTTCGCCCTTACTGTTGCCCCTGGCTGGCGAGGGTGGCGGCTAGGACGCTACCTGCTCGGCGCCATTGTTGCCGCCGCGGCGGCACGTGGCGTGCCTAACCTGCAAGCCGACATCATGCTCGGCAACGCCCGGATGCTTGCCCTGGTCCGCGACCGTGGCTACATAACTCTCCACCGTGATGAGTTCTCGGACATGCGGATCGCAATCGATGCCGCTCAACCTGCTCGCCGACGACAACGAGCGGGCACGCTTGCGTCCTGCGCGTCGACGGCGTGAAGACAGAACACTGACCGCCAGCTAATCGACCTTGCGTGGCATCGCCGGATCTGCCGGGACTCCCAATTCACGGACCTGAGGAGGAACCCATGCCAACTGTCATATCACCGGCGCGCACATCCCGCTGAACTTGCAGCGGCCTCTTCACCGACCGCCAGCCTGACCGATCAGTTCCCCAAGGAGACATCCCGCATGGCAACTGTCGCCGACCTCCACGCCCCAGCAAGTCACCGGGACATCCGAACCGACAAGGGCAACGGCCAGCACGAGACCGGAGGCGCACCGGACGCTCACGGCGAGCAGGCACCCCGGATGCATCCGCAGCATGGGCGCGTGGCATAAACGGTCGTTTATGAGACGCACCCGGTGGACAGCCAGAATGTTGGTATCATGCCCTAGCCTCGGAATATGGCTGCAGCTGGCGGGGTCGTCATCGACGTCACTGAGCAGACCTTCAACTCCGACGTCGTGCAGCGCTCGCGTACCACGCCCGTGATCATCTACCTGTGGGCCAAATGGTGCGGGCCGTGCAAACAACTCGGGCCGGTGCTCGAGAAGCTCGCCACCGAGGCGGGCGGCCAGTGGATCCTCGCCAAGGTGGACGTCGACGCGAACCCTCAGCTCAGCGCGGCGCTCCAGGTAAAGCAAATCCCGATGGTGGTGGCGGCCGTCGGCGGCCAGCTCGTGGATGGTTTCCTCGGCGCCATGCCGGAAGCCCAGTTCCGCCAGTGGCTTAGCCAGGTGCTGGCGACCACGGAGAAAAAGGGCCTGCAGCAGGCCGGCGGCCCGGCTACGCCCGGGGCCGGCGGATACGGTGACGCTAGCCAAGTACGGCCCGCCTATGCCGAGGCCCGCGCGGCCATGGAACGCGGCGACTTGGATGGCGCGGAGAAGGCCTTCAAAAAGAACCTAACGGCATCGCCTGGCGATCTGGTCTCCAAGATAGGGCTGGCTCAGGTCAACTTGATCCGCCGAGTCGCCTCCTACGACCAGGCTCGCTCCCGCAGGGACGCAGCCGAGCACCGAGACGACGTCGGGGCGCAGTGCCGGGTAGCCGACATCGATGTGGCGTCGGGACGGGTCGAGGAGGCGTTCGACCGACTGCTCGGGGTCATCCAGCGCACCTCCGGGAAGGACAGGGACCAGGCGCGCGCGCACCTGGTCGGCCTGTTCGATGTACTCCCGCCGAATGACCCGCAGGCGACCAAGGCTCGTTCCGCCCTGCCGACCGCCCAGGGCCAACCTATGCTGCCTGACCAGCCAAGCCCACCTCGGGCGACCGCCACTGCGTCGCTGGATGTTCTGCTTGGGCAGCTTGACGGGCTGACGGGGCTGGCTCCGGTGAAGGCGCAGGTGCGCCAGCTCGTCGACATGGTGCGGGCGGAGCAGCTGCGCCGGGCCGCGGGGCTCCCGGTGAGCCAGGTCAGCCGGCACCTGGTGTTCGCGGGCAACCCGGGCACGGGCAAGACGACGGTCGCCCGCCTGCTGGGGCAGCTCTACGCCGCGATCGGGGTCCTGGGGACCGGCCAGCTCGTCGAGGTCACCAGGAGCGACCTGGTGGCGGGCTACGTGGGCCAGACCGCGATCAAGACCACCGAGGCGGTCCAGCGGGCGCTGGGCGGGATCTTGTTCATCGACGAGGCCTACACGCTCACCAGGTCGGCCGGGTCGGGACAGGACTTCGGCCAGGAGGCGGTCGACACCCTCGTCAAGCTGATGGAAGATCACCGCGATGAACTCGTGGTGATCGCTGCGGGCTACGGCCAGGAGATGGCCCAGTTCATCAGCTCCAACCCGGGGTTGCCGTCTCGCTTCCCGCGGATGATCCGCTTCCCCGACTACAGCACCGACGAACTGGCTTCGATCTTCACAGGCATGTGCGAGCGCGACAGGTACCAGGCCTCTGCCGATGCGCTCGACGGCCTGCGGCAATACCTGGCCAGGCTCCCGCGCACCGGGGAGTTCGGCAATGGCCGGCTCGTCCGCAACCTCTTCGAGGCCGCCCTCGCGCGCCAGGCCTCCCGGGTCGTCGCCAGCGGCGGCTCCGACCTGACCACCCTCACCCTCCAAGACCTCGGCCTCCCGGACCTTCCGAGACCAGATCACGAGCACGGCCAAGCACCGACGGGACCGTATCTGTGAGTGATTCCGCCAGACCCCATAGCGTCCGTGGCCGCCGGTCGTGGCTAATAGATGGCCAAATTTAATGCCGCAGAGACGGTCCCCGACCGTGTTGTGCCAGTTCAGAGCTAGCGTTTTGCTAGCCGGATAAGGGTGATTACGCCGCTAACGTGCATTTATGTCAACCTGGACGCTAACCGAGCGCTAGCATTTGCTAACAGGCTGAGGTTCGCGCCAGGGAAGCAGCGGGCAGAGCGGTGCCGCAGGACAGCCATCAAGCGGTATCAGCGATAACTTCCAGGCGTCAGATCCCGCCATAAGGCCATTTCCACGGAACGACCCACGAGTTATCAGAGATAATTGTGTATTAGGTTGGGGTAGCTATCGGCCTGATAATGTGACGCCGATCACGCTGCCGATCATGAGCCGCGGCGCGAATGCCGCGTGATCGCGCGACGCGCCCGCCCGGGCGGCCGCGCGCCGAGCTCCCGCGGCGTTCCTGGCGGGCCCGTGGCACTCGCTCGAGCATCGGCGCCAGGCCCAGCGCGCCGGCCAGCTGGCCCCCGCGCGGCGCGCTGTATTGTCGGTACGCAATTAAATGCGCAGGCCACTAATAGTGTGACAGGGTCGACCACGCTTGATCACCGTAGACAATGGCCGGCTAGTACCGACGGCCCCTAAATTTTGTGTATGCAATTTCCTAGCCGGATTCGGGCCATTTTCCTTATCGCGCCCTTATCAATTAACCGCCGCCTAGACTTCTGGCGTGATCTGGAATGCTCTTACAGCAATCGGCACTGTCGCCGTTGCGATCGCCGCCGTAGGCATAGCGATCTGGGGCGAGCGGCGGACAGACAGGCGGATCGAGGATGAGCGGAAGCGCAGTGACGAGCTGATCGCCGCCGAGCATGCCCGGGCAGACCGCCAGCTCGGGGAAGAGCGGGCGCTTGCTGATAAGCGGCTGGCCGACCAGCTCGCGCACAGTGATGCCCAGCTTGCCGGGGAGCGGGCGGCGGCCGATGCCCGGCTGAAGGAAGAGCTTGCGCATGCTGACGCGAAGCTAGCCGAAGAGCACCGGATCGCCCGGGAGCGGGAGCAATGGGCCGAGGCTTACGCGGTTGAGGTCACCGCCGCCCAGATGTCGCCCGAGGAGTACGGCTCGCGGATCACTACCGAGCCAGGCGTCCCGATCGCCTGCCCTGTGGCCATCGTGGTCAACCGCGGGCATTACGCGATCACGGACGTGTACGCGCGGTTCCGCGCTGGCACCGGCGGCCTGCTCGCTTACGGCAGGACCGAGCATTTCTCGTCATGGTGGACCCGTCGCGGCGAGATCACGGCCGGCGTGACCGGCCCCGAGCGGTATCTCTCCCCGACCACGCTCACTCCGGCCGATGCCGGGCTGCGGTTCTCCGAGGACGCCAGGGCGGTGCGGGACCTGGCGGGCAGTTACCCCGTCATCCGCTGGCGCGACAGGTGGGGCACCCGGTGGGAGAACAAGCAGGGCGTGGTCCGCCAGGTCGCCGAAGGCGAGGACTGGAAAGAGTGAGAAAGAGTGAACTGCGCCCGCGCGCTGCACCGTGGGCATCGTGACCGCTTCGGGCAATCCCGGCGTCACGAACAGGGCTTTGCTACTGCGGTACCAGCAGTCCGCCGGTCATTTCAGGCCGGCCAGGACGATCAGCGGGAGGGCCTGCCACGCGTCATAGGTTCGCTGATCCGGGTCGTAGCGAGTCCAGTCATGGACTTCATGTGCCATAAATCTGTCCAGGATCCGCTGATATTCGGGCGTCTTGTGAGAGGGCGGCTGGCCCCGGACCTTGAAACGGTCAAGTTCCGTATTCAGCGCCTGGGCTTCGGGGCATGCGGACGCCCCGCCGCTTGTGCAGGTCAGCATGCTCCGCCAGGAAACTGACCTGACCAGGACCCCCGATGCGGAGCCAACGACCTCGACGGCGGCCGGCTGCTTGACCCGGCTTGACCCCATGTTGCCGATAGCGCTGGGGCGGCCCGGCAGGTTATCGCCTGTCCTGACGCGGCCGAACGGCTCGACGTCGGCAGGATCCGCCCAGTCAAGCTGACGGACCACGCTCAGTGTGACCTGCCGGCGGCCGACCTGGAGGACGCGGACCTCAGCCGTCAGGACCTCGACCGTGGCCTCGTGCTTATCGCTCATGCGGGGATCGTCTCACGCGGTACCGGCAGATCCCTGCAAGATAGCTTCCGTGAAGGACGAATGGATGTATGAGCTAGAGGCTGAATACGACCGGATCCTTGGCCAGACCACCGGTCTTCTCTTCCAGCGAGGCGATGAAGAAGCTGTCGCGCTTCTGGTTGACGTGCGATCGATGGCCCTCACTGACACTGATGAAGTGATCCGCACCGAGAAGGTCTTTGATCCCTGGGTGGCGACAGGAGATGACGGGCCGGCATACAGGACGATCTACCGCCGGGCAGCGGTCCTCGACGTCGATGAATACCTTGTCCCGCGGTTCACTGAGGAGGTCTGCCAGCGGATCGCAACGACCTTGGGTTACGTCGCCGAGCGCAACGGTGAGGAGAATGTCACTTACGTCAGGCCGAGGCCCGCGCTGCCCGAGGTAGACGACGACTGGCGTACTGCGTATGCCGCCCGGCTGGCCAGCGATCGCCCGAGCAACCAGGCCCGCCGCGAATCCGCCGGTGCCGCGCACCCTGTCGAGGACGGGCTGACGTTCGGCAGCGCCGAGGAACTCCGGGTATACCGGGCCCTCAAGCGCCTACAGGCTCGCTTCCCGGAGCACGACACCATCGCTATCGCGCCGCTCCCCGGTGTTCGCCTGCGCTCAGGTAACACCTGGAGCCCCGATGTGCTGGTAACGGGCCGGGGACATGCCTTGATCGTGGAGACCGATGGGCCCCACCATCGCGGGCCGCGGCGTTACGTCGATGACCGTAACCGCGACCTGCAGTGGCAGCGTTGCGGAGTTCCCGTGGTGCGGCTGGCGGTTGAGGATCTTGACGACGACGCTGCGCTTAGCGCCCGGCTTCGTGAGGAAGTTGTGCGCCACCTCCGCCGCGACGGGTAATTATCCGCGCAACCCCTAATCTTGCGTTCGTGAACTTTACGACTCCCCACGGCCAGGCCGTACTCGCCGCGCACCTGGCGCCTAGCGCGACGGCCCCGGCCGAGGTCACGCATACGTCGCTGTACGAGATCGCGGTGACCGTGGTCATCGCCGTCCTGGTGGTCCTGTATTTCGATGAGAAGGTGCGGGGCGCCATGACCCCGCGGCAGCGCGGCTACGCGATCGGCTGGCTTGGCGGCATTCTCGCGATCGGGATCTTCACGCCTGTCCTGGTGCTGGCGGGCTTCGTCCCGGACACCAGGGGAGCCAGGGAGTTCACTGTCCTCGCCGTGGCGCTGTTCCTCCTCGGCGCTTTCGGCACCGCCATCAGCGCATGGGGCCGGGAAGACGGCCGCCGCCTGCGGGAGGCTCAGGCTCCGCCGCCCGTTCCTCCCGTGCCGCCGGTCCCGGTCCCCAGCCCGCACCTGTCCGAGCGGGAGCGGGCCGCGGAGGTGCTCGGCTACGCGTTCACCGCGGTGGCCTTCTGTGCCACCACGCTCACGGTGCTGACCCGTCCGGAGCCGCCTCCGGCCGCCGAGCGCGCCCTGGCGAGGGAGCTCCTGCGGCAGTGGGCGGCCCGCTGGGCCGGACTGGGGCCCGCGCTCGCGGCAATTGTCGTCGGATATCCGTCACCGCAAGTGCGGGAACACGTTAAGGCATTCATGGAAGCGGGCGGCCGGGTGCTGCTGATCACGGCGAAAACCGCCGCGTCCGGATCTCCGCTCGACGGCGAGGAGCGCGACCAGCTGGCGGCGTCAGCGGATGGGGAATTTGAGGCCGTCGCGGCTGAGCAGGCCGCGATTATCGCCGCGCTTCACCCGGAAGACGGCAACGGCGCACACCCGCCGGCGCGGGCCCGCCGCGTACGCACCGCCGCCCGCGGAGACCGCACGTGACCGTGTGAGGCTCGGAAATACGATTCGGGGTGTGCCTGTGGGCAGTCAGGCAGCGACGTAGTACTCGTGGGTGAGTCCGCCGAGAACCTGTCTGCGGTGGACCCGGTGCTCGGCGAGATCGATCGTCTGTGGTGGCTGAGTCTCGGCCTGAGCTGGTGTGAGCTGGCCGAGGGAGCGGTGTGGCCGGGCAGCGTTATAGTGCCGCAGGTATTCGGTCAGCGCCCGTCGCAGGTGGTGCTCATTGACGATCAGCACCCGGTCCAAGAGCTCCCGGCGCAGGGTGCCGATGATCCGCTCGCAGATCGCGTTCGCTCTGGGCGCCTGCGGCGGGCTGGCCAGGATCCTGATGCCCTCGGCGGTGAACACGGCGTCGAAAGAGTTGGTGAACTGGCCTGCGCGGTCCCTGATCAGGAACTTGACTGAGGTCGCGCGCTGGCCGAGGTCCATCAGGAAGTTACGCGCCGCCTGCGTTGTCCACGCGCCGTCCGGGTGCGCGGTAACGCCGGCCAGGCGGACGCGGCGAGTGCCATGCTCGATGACGATCAGGGCATAGATGCGCCGCAGGAGCACGGTGTCCACATGGACGAAGCCGGCCGCGAGGATGCCGCGGGCCTGCGCGGTCAGGAACTGCTTCCACGTCGGGCCGCTGCGGCGTGGTGCGGGGTCGATCCCGGCGGCGTGCAGGATCTGCCAGACCGTGGAGGCCGCGATCGGGTGGCCGAGCCTGACGAGTTCGCCTTGCACCCGCCGGTGCCCCCAGCCCGGATTGTCGGTCGCGATGCGGATCACGAGCTTGCGGATCGCGGCGGCCGTGGACGGCCGCCCGGGACACCGGCGGCT